>DATFRP010000056.1:0-7352 GCA_035263125.1 Vicinamibacterales bacterium | reverse complement strand
CGACGCCGGCTGGAATCACGAACGCGGGTGCCGACCACCACATCGAGGACGGCCACGGCGACGTCGTCATCGTCTCCGGGCCGGGAGGCGCCGCCCATCCGGCTAACCGCGTGTGGTACGTCCCGGGTCGACTCATGGCCGCCGGAGGACAGCAGTTCATCAACGGAGGCGCTGCCACACCTCCCGCGCCGGGCACGCTCGTCACGTATCAGTTCCTGAAGACCGGTCGCTATCTGGTGATCTGCATGAATCGCAGCCACTTCCTCAACGACTGGATGTTCGGCTTCGTGAACGTCGTCGGCGGAGACTGAGGCCTTCGTAACTGCAGAAGGAGATGAGGCCCGTCCAGAAAGGACGGGCCTCACGATCCAGCAGGACTATTTCGCCGGCGGTGTCGTCGGCGCGGGTGCGGGCGCGGGGGCTGGCTTCGGTGCAGCAGGAGCCGAGTTCGCCGGTGCCTGCGGAGAACGACCGCCGAGCACCGACCCGGGTCCCCGCTGACCGACGATCCCCAGCACGATTGCACCAATGAGGAACAGCGCCGCCGCGATCGTCGTGGCGCGCGACAGCACCGTGGCGCCACTCCGGGCGCCGAACGCGGCCTGGCTCGAGCCGCCGCCGAAGGCATTGGCAATGTCGCCGCCCTTGCCCTGCTGAAGCAGGATCACCAGCATCAGCACGAAGCAGGTCAGCACGTAGATGGTTGCGACGAGGTAGTACAGCATGTGATCAAAGAGAGCCGGCTCTGGGCTTTAGGCTCTTGGCTTTAGGGTCGTAGTGTCCGGCTTCAGCCGGACCATCCTGACTGCAAACCCCAATTATACGATCGCGCCCCGGCTCCTGGACACGATCTCGAAAAACCCCCGGACGTCCAGGCTGGCCCCACCGACGAGGGCGCCGTTTACGTCCTTCTGGCTCACCAGATCGCTGATGTTCTCGGGTTTGACGCTGCCGCCGTAAATCACATGACACTGCTCGGCGGCCTCGTTCCCGAACCACTGCCGCAGCCGTTGGCGGATATGCCCGTGCGCTTCGGCGGCCTGGGCAGGAGTCGCATTCCGGCCGGTCCCAATCGCCCAGACGGGTTCGTATGCGATCACCGCGAGGGCGATCTGCTCGGCCGTCACGCGATCGAGTCCCTGCTTGATCTGTCGATCCAGGACGTCGAAGGTCTCGTTGCGTTCTCGTTGATCCAGGGTCTCGCCGATGCAGACGATCGGCACCAGGCCGGCCGCGAAGGCGGCCATCGTCTTCAGATTCACCGAGGCATCGGTTTCGCCGAGGAGCGTGCGCCGCTCCGAGTGACCGATGATCACGTACTCGGCGCCGGCCTCGCGCAGCATGGTGGCGCTGACCGCACCGGTGAACGCGCCCTCACGCTCCCAATAGAGATCCTGCGCGGCCACGGCGACGTTGCTGGCACGCGCCGCTTCGGCTGCAGCATGGATCGCCGTGAACGGAGGCGCGAGCGCGATTTCGACGCCGACGACGTCCTTCACGAGGCTGCGGAATTCTTTGACGTACTTCACGGTCTCGGCGACCGTCTTGTACATCTTCCAATTACCGCAGATGAATGGAGTTTTCATGAGAACGCTGCAATGCAGAATTCAGAATGCAGAATGCAGACCCTGAACCCTCGAGTCAACAGTGTGGACGGCGTTGCGCAATTCGCCTCACTGCTTCGAACAGCTCGGTGTCTGAATTCTGAATTCCGCATTCTGCATTCTCACTTGTCCGGCAACGCAGCAACCCCCGGCAGCGTCTCTCCTGCGAGAAACTCCAGCGATGCGCCGCCGCCGGTCGAGATGTGCGTGATGCGCTCCGCAACGCCGGCTTTCTTCACCGCGGCAATCGAATCGCCGCCGCCAATGATCGTTGTCCCTCGTACCTCGGCGACAGCGCGCGCCACGGCCATCGTGCCGCGCGCGAAGGCGTCGATCTCGAAGACGCCCATCGGGCCGTTCCAGACAACCGTCTTCGCGTCGCGCACGGCTCCTGCATAGGCTTGCACCGTGAGTGGCCCGATGTCCAGCCCCATCCGGCTGCCGATGGCGGCATCGTCCACGCGAAGTGTTTCGGCCGGAGCCGACGCATCCAGCGCGGGAGCGACGACGTGATCGGTGGGGAGGAGAAGCTTGAGCGCGCGCGTCTCGGCCTTCGCCATGATGTCGCGCGCAGCATCGACTTTGTCGTCCTCGACCAATGACTTGCCCACGGGTTTCCCGAGCGCCTTGAAGAACGTGTAAGCCATCGCTCCGCCGATGAGCAGACGGTCGACGCGCGAAATGAGGTTCTCGATCACGTCGATCTTGTCCGAGACTTTCGCACCGCCCAGCACCGTGACAAATGGCCGCTCGGGATTTCCAAGCGCGGCTCCGAGGTACTTCAGCTCCTTTTCCATCAGGAGCCCCGCGCCCGATTCCTTGATCAGCCGGACGATCGCCTCGACCGACGCGTGAGCACGATGCGCGGCGCCGAAGGCGTCGTTGACATACACATCGGCAAGCGCCGCCAGCCCCTTGGCGAACCCTTTGTCGTTCTTTTCTTCTTCGGCGTGAAAGCGCAGGTTCTCGAGCACCACGACGCCGCCACGAGGCACGTCTCGCACCGTCTGCTGCGCGGCGCTGCCGATGCAGTCCTCGGCGAACGCCACATCGCGACCGAGCAGTTCGCCCACACGAGTGGCCACCGGGCGCAGGCTCATCTCCGGGTTCGGCGCACCCTTGGGACGCCCGAGATGCGAGGCCAGAACGACGCAGGCCGCTCCCGCCTTGAGCGCGTACTCGATCGTCGGCAGCGACTCGCGAATCCGCGTGTCATCGCCGATGACGCCCTTCTTGAGCGGCACATTGAAGTCGACGCGGATGAAGACGCGCCGGTCCTTCAGTTTGAGATCGCGGATGGTGCGTTTCGGCACGGCGTTACAGGCCGCGTGCGACCAGTACGCGCAGCAGATCGACGCAGCGGCTCGAGTAGCCCCACTCGTTGTCGTACCACGCGAGCACTTTCACGAAGTCGCCGTCCATCACCTTCGTATACGGTGCGTCGACGATGGAGGAGTGTGGATTGCCCCTGAAGTCGATTGAGACGAGCGGGGCGTCCACGACCTCGAGGATGCCCTTCAGCGGCCCGCTGGCCGCCTCGCGGAGCGCGGCGTTCACGTCTTCGCCCGTGGTCTTCTTGTCGACGAGCGCGTTCAGGTCGACGACCGAGACGTTCGGCGTCGGCACCCGCATCGCGAAGCCGTCCATCTTTCCTTTGAGCTCCGGCATCACTTCCGCCACCGCGACGGCCGCGCCGGTCGTCGTCGGGATCATCGAGAGCGCCGCGGCGCGGGCCCGCCGCAGATCTTTATGCGGCAGATCGAGCAGATTCTGGTCGTTCGTGTACGAGTGGATGGTCGTCATCCATCCCTTGCGGATGCCGAAGCACTCGTGAATCACCTTGGCGAGCGGCGCCAGACAGTTGGTCGTGCACGACGCATTCGAGATGATGTGGTGCTTCGACGGGTCGTACTTCTTCTCGTTGACGCCCAGCACCGTGCTGAAGTCAGGTCCCTTCGCGGGCGCGGTGATGATCACCTTCTTCGCGCCCGCCGTCAGATGCTTCGCGGCGTCGTCGCGCTTGGTGAAAAGACCGGTCGATTCGAACACGATGTCGACGCCGAGGTCCTTCCACGGCAGCTGCGCCGGATCTTTCACCGACAGCACCTTGAACTCGTCGCCGTTGACGCTGATGCCCTCGCCGCTCGCGCGGACGTCAGCGTCCAGGTTGCCGAGCACCGAGTCGTACTTGAGCAGGTGGGCCAGCGTCGCTGCGTTGGTCAGGTCGTTGACCGCAACGAAGTCGACGTCTGTCGACCCGAGAGCGGCGCGCATGATGTTGCGCCCGATGCGCCCAAAACCGTTGATCCCGACTTTCACGGCCATCTACGGACCCTCCTCACGACGAACGCCGAACTCCGATTGTAGTGACGCGCCTTGAACAGGGTCAATCGCACGGCTATACTGCCATCATTGTAAGGCCCACATTTATCGCGGTTTAGCCCCGTAGCGTCCAGCGTGAACCTCCTGTATAGCGTCGCGACACTCCTCGCCCTGATCGTGTTCGCGCCGTACTTCCTGTATCAGGCGCTCCGTCACCACAAGTACGTGGGCAGCATCGGCCAGCGTCTCGGGTACCTGCCGGTGTCCTTCAATCTCGATGCCGACGACTCGATCTGGGTGCACGCGGTGTCGGTCGGGGAAGTGCTGGCGGCGCGTCCGATCATCGCCGGGCTGCGCGAGCGGTATCCCGATCTTCGTCTCTTCCTGTCGACGACCACGATGTCGGGGCAGCAGATCGCGCGCAGCGTGTCCGACGTCGACGCGGTCTTCTATTTCCCGTTCGACTTCACGTTCATCGTGCGGCGCACGCTCGACCTGGTCAAGCCGCGTCTGTTCGTGATGATCGAAACGGAGATCTGGCCGAGCCTCCTGCGCGAGTGCAGGCGGCGCGGCGTCCGCACCGTGCTCGTGAATGGGCGTCTGTCGCCGCGGTCGTATCCGCGATACCGCATGATCAGACCGTTCATCAAGCGGGTCCTCGCCGACATCGATCGGTTCTGCGTGCAGAGCGACGAGATGGCTCGGCGCTTTGCCATGCTCGGCGCCAATCCGGCTCGTATCACGGTCACCGGCAGCCTGAAGTTCGATTCACTCGATCCGTCGACCGCACCCGGTCGCGGCCGCGAGCGCGTGCTGCGTTTCTTCAGGATCTCACCGGGACGTCCCGTACTCGTGGCGGGGAGCACGTCGAAGGGTGAAGAGGATGCCGTCATCCGCGCGTTCAACCGGCTTCGGATGACGACCGCGGGAGGCAATGCGCTGCTGATACTGGCGGCGAGGCATCGCGAGCGGTTCAACGAAGTCGAACGGTTGTGCCAGCGCGAAGGTCTGTCGACGGCGCGCCGCAGCGATCTGCCGATCGACAAGGAACCCAAAGTCGATGCGGTCATTCTCGATACGTTTGGCGAGCTCGCGCAGCTCTATCAGATTGCGACCGCAGTGTTCGTGGGCGGCAGCCTCGTGCCCGCAGGTGGGCACAACATCCTCGAGCCCGCCGTGCATGGCAAGCCGATCATCTTCGGCCCGCACATGGACAACTTCGCGGAGATCGCACGAGGTTTTCTTGCGCAGGATGCGGCCATCCAGGTGCGAACGCCGCGCGAGCTCGAGGACGCGGTCGTGAGTCTGATCGGCGATCCGGTCCGGCGCGCCAAGCTCGGAGCGGCCGCGCGCGCGCTCGTCGACGCCAACCGAGGCGCCAAGGGCAAGACCTTCCAGGTGCTCACCGACCTGTTCCCGCCGCGCGATGGCGGCGGTCTGGGTGTGGTCCGACCCTTCCGCGTGATCCATTGAATCCGCTCAGCGCTGTCTACGGCAGGGCGGCTCGTCTGCGGCGCTCCTGGTACACGCGCCATCCGCACGCGCGTCGGCGCCTGGGTCGCCCGGTCATCAGCGTCGGCAATCTGGTGGTCGGCGGCAGCGGCAAGACGCCGGTTGTGGCCTCGCTTGCGGAGTTGCTGATGGCACACGGACAGCGTCCCGCCATTCTGTCGCGCGGGTACGGGCGACGTCGCCAGAGCGATGGAGTCGTCGTCGTGAGCGATGGCTCGCGGGTGACGGCGCCGGTCGACATCTCCGGCGACGAGCCGCAGATGCTGGCTCGTGCGCTTCCTGGTGTTCCGGTGCTCGTGTGCGCCGATCGATACCTCGCGGGGCGATTGGCGGAAGCACAGTTCGGATGTACGGTGCATCTGCTCGATGATGGGTTTCAGCATCTGCAGCTGGCGCGCGGCACCGATCTCTTGATCGTGGCGCCGGGTGATCTCGCCGAGCGCCTGCTGCCATCGGGGCGGCTGCGCGAACCTGCCGAGGCCGGACGGATGGCGGATGCCGTGCTCGTACCAGGATCGAGCGATGACGCGCGTCGCGTCGCGGCCGCCCTCGGCGTTCGCATGGCCTTCACGCTTGCGACGCGCTATCGGCCGGTCACGCCGCTGGGATCGGGCAGTCTGCCGTCGAACAGAGACAGTGCGCGCGTGTTGGCGGTGGCAGCGATTGCGCGGCCGCAACGGTTCTTCTCGGCACTGCGCAGCGAAGGGTGGACGGTGGTGCGGGAGATCGCCTATCCCGATCATCATTGGTTCACGCGGCGCAATCTCGACTCGATCCGGAGGGCCGCTGAACGGGCGCACGCCGACATCGTGATCACCACCGAGAAAGATGCCGTTCGCATCGGCTCGCGCGCAGGGTGGGCCGCCCTTCCGCTCGAGGTCGCGATCGAGCCGGCCACGGTCTTCACGGAGTGGCTGTTCGATCGGCTCGTAGGGCCCGTGCTGTGGGGTGGGCCGACAGGCTCATGAGATTTCGCCTCGAGTACGCGCTGGTCTCGCTCGTCGAGCGCAGTCTGCGCATGCTGCCGATGTCGCTCGTGCGTGCCTGCGGCACGCTGCTGGGTCAGGCGGCATATGCGCTCGATCGGTTCCACCGGCGCGTGGCGTTGGACAATCTGGCCCACGCATTTCCTTCGCGCCCCGTTGCGGAGCGTCGTGCGGTCACGCGTGGGATGTTCGTGCACTTCGGGCGACTGCTCCTGGAGATGATGAAATTCTCCACGATGTCCGAGACCGAGATGCTCGCGCACAGTGAGATCGAAGGTGGAGATCGTGTGGCGCAAGCCCATCGCCAGGGTCGCGGCGTCCTCTTTTTCACCGGACACTTCGGCTACTGGGAGATCCAGGCGATCGCCCATCCCCTTCGTGTCGATCCGATTGGCGTCATCGCGCGGCCGCTCGACAATCCCTACCTGCACCTCATGCTCGAGCGCATCCGCACGCGGACCGGCAACCACGTGATCTACCGCGACGGCGCGATTCGTAAGGTGTTTCGCGCCCTGTCGTCCAATCAGGGCGTCGCAATCCTGATCGATCAGCATCTGCATTCAACCGATGCGGTCTATGTCGATTTCTTTCAGCGGCCGGCGGCGACGACATCCGCGCTCGCGGCGCTCGCGCTGCGCACCGGCGCGCCGGTCATCCCTGTGTTCGCGCTGCCGCTGCCGCGTGGGCGATACCGCTTCGTGTACGAGAGACCGGTGCCACCGCCTGCCGAGGATTCGCCCGACGCCGTGCGCGAGTTCACGCAACGCTGTACCGACGTGCTCGAAATGTACGTGCGGCGCGATCCGTCGCTCTGGCTCTGGATGCACCGGCGATGGCGTCCGCGAGATCCGGCGCTCGCGGAGGAGCGTGTGACGCTCGATAATGCCGGCGCCGATGCATGATGTCTCAGTAATGCAGAATTCAGAAT
>DATFRP010000055.1:0-30679 GCA_035263125.1 Vicinamibacterales bacterium | reverse complement strand
CGATCCGCTGACGTTTCTCCATCCGGTCGATGCAGGATGCGACGAGTGCGACGAAGCCCGGCGGAGCGTGCGGTATAATTGAGTGTTCGGCTTCAGTCGAAGCCGGACGCCACGCACGATACGGAGAGGTACCGAAGTGGTCGTAACGGGGGCGCCTCGAAAGCGTCTTGCCGGGTAACCGGCACGGGGGTTCGAATCCCTCCCTCTCCGCCAGACTTCGCTCGCCCTTCGGGCGAGCTTCGTCCAGGCCACGCCTTCAGCGTGGCCATTTTTTAGCGAGCACCTGGACAGGGCGAAGTCTGTCGCGCCGGAGCGGCGCAGCCGCGCAGGCGGACCACACCCCAGACTTCGCTCGGCCCTTCGGGCGAGCTTCGTCCAGGCCACGCCTTCAGCGTGGCCATTTTTTTAGCGAGCACCTGGACAGGGCGAAGTCTGTCTCGCCGTAGCGCGAAGCGCGAAGGCGGACTGAACCTCTGACCTGACCTCGCGACGGGCATTTTCTCCTGCCATCGGCCACGGGATGAGACGAGCAGCTGATCGGCGATGTGCAGCCGCGCTCGTGCACAGTGGGGCTTCGCGCTGGCAGCGTGGTTGCAGTCCGCTGCGTCGGTGAGGGTGTGGTGCCGTTCGAGATGTCACTCAGCTGCAGCGAGCTGCTGAGCCGCACGATCCACGAAATCAACGATGACGACTGCCTCTGATGATCGCGACGAGGTCGGCCGTGCTGCCCAACACCTCACCCGAGTCGACGCAGAGTGGACCATCGCTCATGGAGGTCGAAACGATCATGGCACGTCAGGATGATCGCACGCTCGGTGAGATGTTTGGCGATCTCACTCGAGACTTCAAGTGGCTCGTACATCAGGAAGTGCAGCTCGCAAAGCTGGAGCTCGGTGAGAAAGCCTCCACGATGCGGAAGGGCGTGGTCCTCCTCGTCGGCGGAGGCCTGCTCGCGTACGGCGCCTTCCTGACCGTCGTTGCGGCCATCGTCCTCGCATTGATCGCGACTGGACTCCCGTCATGGGTGGCCGCGCTCATCGCCGGCGTCGTGCTCGGCGCGATCGGCTATCTGTTCATTCACTCTGGCATTACCAGCCTCCGCCCACAGCATCTCAACCCGCATCACACCATCGACACTCTCAAGGAGGACGCCCAATGGCTCAGGACCCGAGTAAAGTCATAAGGAATCCACGTGAAGGCATCTACGACCGCAGTCGCAGCACAGGGCTGTCCTCGCCCTCCGACACCGAACTGCTTCGACGGCAGATCGCCGATACCCGCGCGGGCATGACCGATACGATCGATGCGATCCATGACCGTGTCAGCCCACGGAGCCTGCTCAATCGCGCGAAAGCGACAGTCAAAGAGTCGACCATCGGTCGCGTGAAGAATCTCGCCGAGACCGCAGGCAACACGGCCGGCCATCTCGTGGCTCGGACGGCCAAGACGAGGGCCCGGGTCATGCGTATCACGCGCGAGAACCCTGTGCCCGCCTTCGTCGTGAGCATCGCCGCCATCTGGCTGCTCATTCGCGCGCGCAGGCACTCACGGCGGCGAGGCTATCTGTACGAAGAGCCCGCGTTCTGAGCCGCCACGCCCGTGGCGGATGGTTACCCAGCGAAGGCGCGCTCCCGGCAGCGCCCTCGCTGACGCGTGTTCGTGAACGTCTCCGACAGCACAAGCGGGGTCACCTGCCACGCAGTCCACGTCTGTCTTTCCTCACCCGGCACGGTGCGAGATCGGTTTCGCACTGATCTCGTCGTACACTGGCGTTTCGGTCGAGCCGGTCCATGGTGAATCGTGTCTTTCTTCTCTCGCCCGCCAACTGCGGCGGCATCCGGGCGAAGCAGGTCGTGTCCGAGGTTGCCCAGTTCGCGCTCGCGGCACAACTGCGTACGTCGGACGGCGCCACGTTAGGGGAGGTCTTCAGTTTCGTGAGCGGCCTGTACTTCCGCGGCAAGCTCGCCTACGCGCGGCGGTTCGCGCAGCCGCCTGATCCGACTGATCGGATCGCGGCAGGCGGCGTCCTCGTCATCACCCCCAATGCCGGGCTGCGCGCAGCCGACGTCGCGGTCACGGCCGATTCGATTCGAGCGTTTGCCGGTGAATCGATCGATCTGGCGAATTCACGCTACCGTCGTCCGCTCGAGCACGGAGCCCGTGCGTTATTCGACAGCATCGGCCCTGAGTGTGACGTGGTTCTGCTGGGCAGCATCGCCTCGGGCAAGTACGTCGAGGTGCTCCTGCCGATCTTCGGCGATCGGCTGGTGTTTCCGCCCGCCTTCGTTGGCCGCGGCGACATGAGCCGGGGTGGTCTGATGTTGCGGTGCGTGGAGAGTGGCGTCGAGCTCGACTACGCCCCGGTCGCCGGCGCGATACGCCAGGGTCGCCGCCCGCCGCGCCTCGAGCCGCGGCCCGGCATTCTCCGGCGGGCCACGGAGCACACGGAGTAGCCACGGAGATCACAACGATAACGGAGTTAGAGCCACGGAGATCACGAAGATCACAGAGAGGGCCACGGAGATCACGAAGATCGCAGAGAGTTAGGGCCACGGAGATCACGAAGATCACGGAGTTAGGAATCAGTCATCCGCCATTTCTCACTTTGTGATCTTCATCGCCAATTCTTCCTCCGTTTCTGCCTTCGTGATCTTCGTGATCTCCGTGGCCTGATTCTTCTCTCCGTTTCTCTCCGTGGCTCAGGCGGGAGTGCCCGCCAGGTGGCGACGATCTCCTCGTTCCAGCACGAGCGCGCCGGCGCCGATGAACAACACGAGCAAGCCGATCGCCCAGCCCACTGCGGGCAGCGACATACCGAGCGACACGATGAGGACGCCGAGCGTCATGAAGGCCCATCGCGACGACCAGAATCGGTGGAGCAGCCATTCGCCTGTCCGATACGAGACGAAGACACTCGACATGGCGAGGAGCAGGATGTAGATCGCGGTCAGGACGACTGCGAGTGGGAACCCGATCACAGTGACCGCAAGCAGGACGATAGCCAGCGGGATCAGCACGAGCGCGATGATGCCGCTCAGGATCGAAGCGCCGGCGCGCAGGCGCATCGTGGTGGCAACGTGTGCCGCCCATGCCGGCGAGAACCACACCGCGCACAGGCCCAGAATGAGCAGCGCGATGCCCGAGAGCAGCCAGCGCTGCGGCCACATGAACCACGTTTCGGTGTCCATGGTTTTTTCGTAGTGAATCTGTCCCATCACCCGGGCACGCGGCGAGATCGCCGGTGGTTGTGCCGCCTTCACGAAAAGGTCACCCTGAATGACGGCATCGGGCGTGATCGACACGCGCGTCGCGCGCGCGGTCACGGCTCCTCCGACATTGGCGCCGATACGGGCCTCCGAGCCGGCGCCGATCGTCAGATTGCGCTCGACACGCCCATCAGCAATGACGGTATTACCGGCGAGGTGCGCATCGTGACCGACGACCGCATTCGATCGGAGGTGCACGGTGTTGCCGGCGATCATCGCGTTGTTCGCAATCGGGCTCTCGACGTTCACCGTTTCCCCGGCCGCCCACAGGTCGTTGCCGATCTGGCCGACGAGCGTCACCTCGCGACCGGCACTCATCACGTAGCCATCGACCGGGCCATCAATCGTGACCTGCGAGCCGGCTGCGGCCACATCACCGAAGACTTCGTTCATCACGCGGACCGTGCGTCCCGCGGTGACGAGATCGTTGTCGGCGGCCGGCCGCCCCTTCACGACGTCGGGCTGAGCGCCGGGCGGTCCTTCCTGATCGGCTTGATTCGCGCTGAGCCATGCCGAGCCAATGATGAGCGCAGCAAGGAGGCCGAGTGCTGCTGCTCCTCGAGCGTTGTGGATGACGCGCATGGGTCATTCCTCCACTGATCGTCGACGACCGCTCCCGAAAAACGCGAGACGGCGACGACAAGGACTACTCGTAGCAAGAGACGCGCCCGGGTAAGGGCAGGTGGGGTTGATGGGGCAGGTAGGGTTGATGGGGTCAGGCAGGGTTAGATGGGACAAGCGGCGTAGATGCGGCTGGGGCTAGTTGGGGGCTTATCGCTTAGTCCCTTCCACCCCACCTGTCCTATCCACCCTATCCACCCCATCCACCTCTTTCTCCAACTGCGCGACGATCGCAGACGCAATCGCTTGCGCGGCTCGCGCATCGGGATGTCTATCGCCGGGAATTCGCCAAGTGCGATCGAGCTCGACGCGCACGACAGGAAAGTCTGGATCGTCGAGGATGCGCGCTCGAAGCGCACGCTCGGCTGGTTCTTCCGGTCCGAACTGCGGCACGACAATGAGGGCCGTGGCGTGATGTGCGTGCGCGAGCGCGATGGTCGCACGGAACACATCGCGGGTGACGGCGACTCCGCGATCGATCGTCTCTTCCTTTCGATATCGCACCAGCAGCCGGAGGATGTCGAGCATCCGCCAGCGCGTGACCGCCGGCTGCCACACCAGTCCGGGTCCGAGATGCGGTCGGTCGTCGTCCATGTTGCGGTCGAAGATCGCTGGCGTGAACAGCGTGACGACGGCGAGGGGATGTTGAAAGCGGGGCAGCTCTGTGAGCAGACGCAAGTACGCCTGATCGGTCGCATACGCGGACACGGCAAGATTCGCGCTCTGAACGCCGAGTGCGGCGCCGACACGCGCCGGCACGCTCTCATCCCAGGTCAGGCCCTCGCCGACCATCATCGACTCGCCGGTGAACAGGATCGACGGGCGCTCGAAGTCGACCGGCTCGCTCAGGTTCCGGACGCGATAGCCATGGGTGTCGAAGGCATACTCGATCTGCCGTCCGCTCTCCACATGATTGGCAGCGCGCGATGGGACGAACGTCCATCCAAGTCGAGCGTCCAGCCGTCGTCGCGGCTCCTGTCCCGCCGGCTCCTCGTCGGCGGCGTGCGCATGCAGCTGACTCAGGATCACTTCGCTCGCCGCGAACGCGAGGACGATCGCCGCCAGCGTGCTGAAGACCATCCATGCGTGGCGGGCCACGAGTCGTCCAACAAACGGGCGCGCAATGAAGAGCAGGAGCAGGCCGAGGACGAGCGCGGCGGCGCGGCCGATCATCTCGATCTGCGAGTACATCTGTCGCGACACAAAAAACGCGGGGAGGAAGTGTCGATCGAACCATTGCTGATTCGCGACCAGAGCCCATCCGACGAGGGTGACGCCGAGCGCCGCAATCACGAGCTCAGCGGTGAGGCGGGGGAGATCCCGCGTAATGCGTCCGGTTCTGCCCGATGGTGACGTCAACACTGCTGGTATATCTTATGGTTCGATGCGCTCGGCGCGTCCCCTCGTACGTCCAACGGGTTTCGATCGAATGCTGGCCCCGCTCCATCGCTGGATCTGGCGTGACGCGGAGCGCCGCGTACACAAGCTCATCAGGTTCGGTGAGACGGAGACCGACGGCGGACGCGATATCCTCCGCGCTGCAGAGGTCACACCCGATCCTCTGTTACGTCGCCTCTACCTCGTGCATGCAATCGACGAGCTGCGTCATGGCATGCTCTTCCGCCAGCGCGCGGCATCGCTGCTTCCCGCACTTCCGTCTTCGTCGAAGCCGAGGTTCCGTCACGACTGGCTCGCGCCCGGCGGCCACGGGCTCGACGACCTCGAAGTCGATGGCGGGTCCGACAACTCGATGCTGGCCTTTCTGCATCTCTCTGAGAAGGCCGCCGCCAGCCGCTTCACGGTGTATCGGGATGTGTTGAAGCACGATCCGCCGACGTGTGCCGTGTTCGACGAGATCCTCCACGACGAAACGTTCCATATGAACTACACGCTCGTGCAGCTGGCTCGTGTCTCGCCGGAGCACCACAAGCGGTATCTGTGGCGCGCCCGTCTCAGCCGGCTCTGGAAGGCCTATCTGCGGATCGCCACGGCGCTCGCCGGCGTCATCGGCGGGCTCCTGCTGACGATTCAGTACTTCGTGCTGCTGCCGCCGTTCGCGTGGCTCGCCAAACGCGCGGCGCACCGGGAGCCTCAGGGCTGGGCAGCGATTCCGCGCGAGCGGGGCGAGTCGCTCACACGCCAGTACTGACCACGCGCGCATGAACATTCTCGGTATCTCCGCCCACTATCACGACTCGGCAGCGGCGCTCCTGGTCGACGGAGTGCCGGTATGTGCCGTGCAGGAGGAACGTCTGTCGCGCAGGAAGAACGACGCGGCGTTTCCGCTGGGCGCGATTGAGTGGTGCCTCGATCGCGCGGGCCTCGAGCCCGACGCCCTCGATGCCGTCGTGTTCTACGAACGTCCGATGTTGAAATTCGATCGGATCCTCACCTGCGCGCTCCGGGCCTTCCCCCGGTCGTGGCGATCGTTCCCGAACGCGATGAAGAGCTCGCTCGGTGAGAAGGTATGGGTGCGCGGGATCATCTCCTCGCATCTGGGCGTCCCGGCCAGGAAGATCCTGTTCACGCGTCATCACGAGTCGCACGCTGCGGCGGCGTTCCTCACGGCGCCGACACGCCGCGCCGCTATTCTCACGACCGACGGTGTCGGCGAATGGGCGACGTTGACGGTCGGCCACGGCGAGCGTCGGGCCGACGGCACCTGTGCGATCACGCTGCTTCGCGAGATCAGGTACCCGCATTCGCTCGGGATGCTCTACTCGACCTTCACGGCCTATCTCGGTTTCTCGGTGAACGAGGACGAATACAAAGTGATGGGGCTGGCCGGCTACGGGCGCCCGACCATGGTCGACAAGGTCCGTCAGCTGATTCGGCCCACAGCCGACGGGGCCTTCGCGCTCGATCTCGAACACTTCGAGTTTCACACGACGGCAGCGCGATCGTATTCCTCTCGTTTCGTCGATCTCTTCGGGCCCCCGCGCAACCCGTACGAGCCGATCGATCTGGAGACACCCGAAGGGCAGCGCTATGCCGATTGCGCAGCCAGCGTGCAGCGCGTGCTCGAAGACACGCTCGTCGCAATCGCACGATCCCTTCACACTGAAACAGGGTTGACCGATCTGTGTCTCGGCGGCGGCGTCGCGCTCAACGGCGTCGCGAACGCGCGAATCCTCGCCGAGTCTGGCTTCAATCGAGTGTTCGTGCCGCCCGCGCCTGGCGACGCCGGCTGCGCGCTCGGCGCGGCTCTGTTCGCCGATCGCCTCCACTTTGGAAATCCTGATCGTGATGTACCGGATCACCCCTTCTGGGGACCGGAAGTCGACGGGGTCGAGCTGGCGCGCGTCGCCAGCGAGGACGGCCAGCGCGTCGAGCGCTTCGATGAGGACGGGGTCCTGATCGAGAGCCTGGCCGACGATCTCGCGTCGGGCCGCGTGGTCGGATGGATGGACGGCGCGCTCGAACTCGGTCCGCGCGCACTCGGTCACCGCAGCATCCTCGCGTCCGCCGAGTCGAGCGCCATGCGCGATCGGCTCAATCGCGACATCAAGTTCCGCGACGAGTTCCGCCCGTTTGCGCCGGTGGTGCCGACCGAGGCGGCCGATCGCTATTTCGAGCTTCCCCCCGGCGGCACCCGGCTCGCCCGCTTCATGTCGGGTGTGTTCAAGGTGCGGCCCGAATGGCGTGATCGCCTTGGCGCCATCACGCATGTTGATGGAACGACGCGACTGCAGGCGCTCGATCGGGACATGTCGCCGCGCTTGTATCGGCTGCTCGAGGCCTACGGGAGCCGCACCGGCGTGCCGGTGCTGCTCAACACCTCCTTCAATCTGTCCGGCGAACCGATGGTCAATCGCGCGGTCGAAGGCTACTCGACGTTCCTGCGCTGCGGGATCGACGTGCTGGTCGCGGGGCAGACGCGCGTGCTGAAGCGGACGCCGCTTCCGCCTTCGCCTGTCGGCTTCGGCGAGCCAGGCTTGGAGCACCAATCGTGATCAAGAGACGTGGCCGGATGAAACGAGGGTTCATCGTGCTTGGCAGCACCGGTGGATCCATTGCGCAGCTGGCGGGCGGATTGTGGCGCAGCGATTCACACAAGCGCTGGCTCATTCCGCTCGCGATCTTCCTGTGCCTCACCGGCCTCATCCTCATCGTCGCGACGACGGTCGAAGCACTGGCTCCGTTCATCTACTCGATCTGGTGATCGGTGGGCCTGTTCGACGACCTGCTCGCCTGCCCGGCGTGCGAAGGCGCGCTCGGCGCGAACTGGTCGTGTGCGCGGTGCGGCGCGCAGTACGAAGACCCTGACGGCATTCCGAATCTGCGACTGCCGGGCGATGCGCGCGTCGATGCCGTCCGCCGTTTCTACGAGCAGGCGCCGTTTCCAGGATATCCTCCTCGCGACAGCCTGTTCTGGCTTCGCGCGCGGGCCGAGCGCAGCGAGTTCGCGCGCCGGCTCGACCGTGCGATTCCACGCGATGCACGCATCGTCGAGATCGGGTGCGGGACCGGCCAGATGAGTCTGTACCTCGCGCACGGCGAGCGGGTGATCGTCGGCGCCGATCTCGCACGGCGATCGCTTCAAATCGCATCCGAGGCAGCGAGACGATTCGGGCTCGAGCGCGTGCAACTGGTCGAGACCGATCTGCTGACTCCAGGCCTTCGCGCTGGTGCCTTCGACGTCGTGTTTTCGTCAGGCGTGCTGCATCACACGCCGAATCCCCGTGCGGCGTTCGCACGCGTCGCGCGCCTGGCACGACCGGGCGGCGTGATCGTGCTCGGGCTGTACAACACGTTCGCGCGTCTGCCGATGCGCCTCCGCCGTGCGATTGCGAAGCTCTCTGGGTATCGGTTGATCCCATTCGATCCGGTGCTCCGCGATCGCCGGCAGCAGCCCGAGCGATGCGAGGCGTGGCTGCGTGATCAGTATCAGCATCCCGAGGAACATCGACACACTTTGGCTGAAGTTCAGCAATGGTTCGCGGAGAACGGCGTCGAATACATGCGCGCGTATCCGAGCGCGCTGCTGGGACGAGACATTGATGATGATCTGTTTGCCACTGCAGCGGACAACTGGAGGCTCGAAGGCTGGCTCGCGCAGCTCGGCTGGATACGGACGCTCGGCCATGAAGGCGGCCTGTTCGTGACCATCGGCCGCCGCGCTTTGTAGATTTTCCCCTCATTGGACGCTACGGCCGCGGTGGGATCCGGTAAACCCCCGGTTTTTCTTTCAGGGCCTTCTGCTAAAGTGCGTGTGCCCTTCCCCTACGAATGAATGGTCATCATGGTTGAAGGCAAGGGACACTTTCACGCCGTCCGTTTCTATTACGACTCGAGCGGTCTCTGTGACATCGTCACCGACTTCGTCGCCGAAGGCCTCAACGCCGGTGAGCCTGCTGTCGTGGTGGCCATGCCGGCGCACAGCGCCCGCATCGAGACGCTGCTCGCCATTCGCGGATTCGATGTCGCGAGCCTGAAGCGCTCCGGAGATCTCTACATCAAGGACGCCTCAGCGACGCTCGCCTCGCTCATGGTGAACCGCACGCTGGACGAGGCACGATTTCGCCGCGTGATCGGTCCCATAGTCGAAAGCGCCGCCGGGCCGCGCAAGCGGACCGTGCGGGTCTACGGAGAAATGGTCGACCTCTTGTGGAAAGCGGGCTCGACGGATGCTGCCACGCATCTCGAGACGTTGTGGAACGGGCTGTCATCCACCCATGTCTTCGTGCTGTTGTGTGCCTACGCACTCGACGGTATCAGCCATACGACGCACATCAGTGAGATCTGCGGCCTTCACACGCACGTGCTGGCGGCCAACGGTGAAGTGACGCGAGCCCATTAGGCTCTCCCCCAAACGCATCAGGGCCATACACTCTATCTACTCTTCAACACGGAAGCCCAGGCACACAGACAGTCGATCGTTGGTATTCCACACGCTGGCACAGGACTGGCTCGCTCACTTCACGTTGGACACGTTGTTGTTTCCAGCGACGTGTTCAGCGCGGGGGGAGAACTCATGAGACCACATGTATCACTGATGACATCGATCGTGTTTGCCGCGGCGGCAACGGTGGCGCAAGCGCAAGCGCAGGCGCCGGCGCCGGCCCCGAAACCGATACCGGCCCCGAAGACCACGACGAGCTCGGACAGCAGCACCACGAAGAGCACGAGTTCAGATCAGGACTTCGCCAAGAAAGTCGCCGCCGGCGGCATGGCGGAAGTCGAGCTCGCGAAGCTGGCACAGCAGAAGGCCAGCTCTGAGGATGTGAAGAGCCTGGCCATGCGACTCGAAACCGATCACATGAAAGCGAACGATGGGCTGAAGGCGCTCGCGTCGAAGAAGGGCTGGGATCTGCCGACGTCGCCGACGTCCGACCAGCAGGCCAAGAAAGACAAGCTCGAGAAACTGAGCGGAAGTGCGTTCGACAAACAGTATGTCGACGTGATGGTTGCCAACCATCGCACGAACATCAGCGCGTTCGAACGTCAGGCCTCGAAGAGTACCGATGCGGATCTCAAGCAGTGGATTTCGAGCACGCTTCCCACGCTGGAGACGCATCTCGATCTGGCCACGAAGACGCAGAAGGCCCTCGGCGCGAGCAGCTCGACCAAGCACTCGGACAAGAGCAAGAGCACTCCGCCCGATCCGACCAAGTAGCGAAGACCAAAACGTAGCGCGCAGGCTTTCGCCTGCGCGCTACGCCTTCAGTAGCGTCAAGAGGGCGGGCGCGCTGCTACTTCGATGCGCTGCGTGCCTTCACCGGCTCTGGCTTGTTCACCGGCGGCTTGATGATGCGCTGGCGCCCGCTGGGTCGCCGGGGCATCTCGATCGGAGGGATCGAGATGGCTTTCCCACGCGCAGCCGACTGATACAGCGCCTCGATGATACGCACATCCTGCAGGCCTTCCTCACCCGACGGCTCGGGCTCGCGATCCTGTTGGATGCAGTCGGAGAAGTAGAGGAGCTCGGGCGCAAACTGATCGTGCTTTCCGGTTTTCGCCCGGGTGGTCTTCCCGTTGATGGTCAGCGTGTAGGCGAGGCCCTCAGCGTACTCGTACGCCGGATCGACGTGCAGCTGTCCCTTGGTGCCGACGATCCGGTACGAGGCGACGTCGGCCGCGTTGAAGCTCGTGACGAACGCTGCCACACGGTCGCCGTCGAATCGCAGCAGCGCGCCGGTCGACTCGTCGATCTCACGCAGCGTCCGGTTGCCGCCGTTCACCGATATCGCCATGACCTCCTGCGGTTCGGCGCGAAAGAGGTAGCGCGCGGCGTTGATGCAATAGACGCCGATGTCGTACAACGTGCCTCCGCCCAGCTCCTTCTTCGTCCGGATGTTGTCGGGCTTGACCGTCAGTGCGAACGAGGAGTTGAAGAATTTTGGTGTGCCGATGCGCCCCTGACGCACGAGGTCGACCGCCTTCAGGTTGACCCCTTCGAAATGCAGCCGATACGCGATCATCAGCTTGACGCGATTGCTGCGGCATGCCGCGATCATCGCCTCGCATTCCCCAGCCGTCACCGCCATCGGCTTTTCGCACAGTACGTGCACGCCGGCCCTTGCCGCGCGGATCGTGTATTCGGCGTGCATCGAGTTGGGAAGGGCGATGTAGACCGCGTCCACCTCGGGCAGACAGGCATCGAAGTCGTCGTATCGGTACGTGCGCTCGATGTCGTACTTCCTGGCGAGTGTCTTCAACTTGGTGGCGTCGTTGCTCACGAGCGCCACGAGTCGCGAATTGCGCCGTGCATGCTCGAAGGCCGGCAGGATCGCGACCTGCGCGATATGGCCGAGGCCGACGACCGCGTACCGAACGGGTCTCCCCCGCGCGCGCGTCACCGGGATGCCGAATGAGAACGCGACGTCGACCGCGACCGTGACGCCCTCTTCCTGGACGAGGCCGATCGCGATCGGGATGACTTTCGGGACCGCTTGCGTGTCGGCACCTTCGCGCCTTTCTCGCGCGCCTCGCTCAAGCCGATCGCGATCGCCTGCTTGCGGCTCTTCACCGTGCGGCCCGAGCGTCCGCTTTTCAGCGACCCACGCTTGCGCCGCCGCATCGCCGACTGAACCGTCTTCTGTGCGCGTTTTCCGTACTTCGCCATAACACCCCCGCGCGGCCGGCTGCAAAGCATGTGCCCCGGTGATCGCGCGAGATGCCCAAGGAGAAGTCGTTTCGACGTCAGCACGTCGTGATGCCGTTTGTTACAACGCGGGTGTCGATCGCGATGATGGTATCGTCGGTGTGCGATGAACCTCGACGGCTATCTGGCGCGGATCGATTGGGACAACGCTCGGACGCCATCGTTCGAGACGCTCGCGGGCCTGCTCCGTGCGCACATGACCTCCATTCCTTTCGAGAACCTCGACGTGCTGCTCGGTCGCGGCGTGCGCATCGATCTCGACAGCATCTACGCCAAGCTGGTCGACGCACGGCGCGGCGGGTATTGCTTCGAGCACGGCACGCTCGTTCAGGCAGCGCTTGCCGAGCTCGGGTTCGCGCCGGTCGCGCACGCGGCGCGCGTCATCATGCTGCGCCGCCGCGAAGACGCGGCGCTGACTCACATGGTGCTCACCGTCTCGATCGAGGGGCGCACCTTCGTGCTCGATCCCGGCTTCGGCGGACACGCCCCGCTCGTGCCGGTTCCGCTCGATGGTGACATCGTCCGTGACGGCAAGGACTGCCATCGCATGGTGCGGCGCGACGACGAGTGGGTGCTCGAAGCGCAGATCGATGGGGCCTTCTCGCCGTTATGGACGTCGTCGTTGCAGCCGACGATGCCGATCGACTTCGTGATGGCCAATCACTTCGTGTCGACGTTTCCCACGTCACCGTTCGTCTCCAACCTGATGCTGCGCGCTTTCTCCAAGCGCGGCCGCGTGTCGATGATGAATCGCGATCTCACAGTGCGTGATGGCAAGACGGCCGAGAAAAGCGTCATCGCCGATCGCCGAGCGCTTCGGTCGATCCTTGTCGCAGACTTCGGCGTCGACCTTCTCGACGTCGAACGAATGCGGGTGCCTGCCATCCCTGAGTGGGAGTGAACGGAGATCACGGAGAAACGGTTTTACAGGAGGAACGGAGAAACGGAGCACGAACGGAGCTGACCGTGCCCCACCTGCTTCGGAATCACCAGCGACCGAGAAGCCTCCGTCCGCCTCCGCTACTCACGCGAGCGAGATGTACATATCCGTCCGGAGTTCATTGCTGGGCACCTTGGTCGGATCGTTGCGATAGATTTCGTACATCTCTCCTGTGCCGATGCGATGGCCACTGGCAGGGAGCCACTCACCGAGGAAGCGCGCCCACGCGTCGCCGAGCGTTTCGTAGGGGCCGACGTGGACCGCACGCGCATAGCGGCCGCCGGCGATGTGCTTGTCGTCGACCCCGTCTGGCAGCTTCACGTCGTTGGGGACGATGATCGCGGCGTCAGATCGCAGCTCCTCCTGGGGCGTCGTCTCCGGATCGTCGTAGTAGATCGCCACCATCGCGGCGCCGGGATGACGGAAGAGTCCGGCCTGACCCGCGATCGAGTTGAGACGGCCGAACGCCTGCGGGATCTGGTTGTACGGACCGGTATGACGCACGGCGGCGACGCGCAGCTCCGGCAGCTCCTTGCTGTCGACATCCATCGCCTGTCCTCCTGAGTCACGCGGAATGAACGCCGGCACCGCCCCGTCAGGATCGAAGTGGACCCCGCAGGGAGCGGCGAGCTCGATCCTGCGATGTGCGCGCAGGCGGAAGCCGGATGGCGAGGTGCTATAGCTGGTGCGGAAGGCGCGCGTGAACGCTTCGTGTGTTTCATAGCCCGCATCGAAGGCGATCTCCGTGATCGCGCGATCGGGATCGCGCAGCCGCCAGGCGGCACGCTCCATCCGCAGTCGTCGGATCAGCTCGAGCGGCGTCTCGCCGACCATGCCGCGGAACACGCGATGGAAGTGGAACGGCGAGAGGCATGCACCGCGCGCCAGCGTCTCGAGATCCAGCGCTTCATCCAGGTTGCATGCGATGCGCTCGATCGCATGCTGTACCGCCTGGGCGTAGAACGATCGCGTATCCGGTTTCATCTGAAGAGCACTGTAGAACGGCGGCCCTGGTGGGCGCTTGATATCGGTTGCGATCTTTTCAGATGTCCCGAAGGCTCAGTGGGCGGGGCCGTTTGCCATCGACATCCGCGATGTCGTGTTCGGCCGCGACCTGGGCGGCGATCACGACCGAGCCCGTCCGCTCGATGACGTTCGGCTCGAGCGCGAGCGCGGCGACGGCACGTCCGACGAAGCGCGGCGACTCGGAGTTGCTCAAGTCGAGCCACGCCGCGGCCTCCATCACCTTCTCCGTGCGCACCAGCCCCGGATACAGCGACACGACCGTGACGTTGTGCGGCTTCAGCTCGTGCGCCATGTCCGCGGTCAGCTTGTCGGTGGCGGCTTTGGCGACCCCGTACGCGACGTTGCCGACGTACTTCTGTGCCGCCCAGAACGAGATGTTGACGATGAGGCCTTGCTTGCGATCGACCATCCCGGGCGCAGCGAGGCGGGAGGCCGCGTAGTGCGCGCGCACGCCGGCGCCAAACATCGCATCCCATCGCCACAGCGGCTGCTGCCAGAACGGCTTCGGCCACGTGAACTGGCCGTCCTCCATCATGCGCTCGTAGCCGCCCCACACATTGTTGACGAGGATGTCGATGCGCCCCCGCTCACGCTGAATCGCTTCGAAGGCTGCGCCGACCTGTGCATCGTTGCTGTGATCACAGACGATGATCGTTCCTCCGGTGGCGGCGTACTGCAGATCGTCGCGCGACCGCCCGGTGACGACCACGTGCGCGCCGCGCTCCATCAATTCGATCGCGATGCCCTTGCCGACGCCGCGGCTCGCGCCTGTCACCACCGCGATGTGTCCTGACACTGTTGTTGCCATGTGTGTGCACTATTGTGCGCGTGTCATCGTTTTGTCACCACCTCTGGCTCAAATGACCCGGCAACGCGACAGGCCGGGGTTTCCGTCAAAGGTTTCAGCCAGCGCTCGAATCCGACGTGGAGGGACAGATGAAGAAGCTTGCGACCATTTCCGGGCTGTTGCTGCTCGGGCTCGCGTCTGCGGCGTTTGCCGGACCGGGCGACGTCAGGCAGGACACCGCCGAAATCCGCAGCGACCGGCGCGAGATTCGACAGGATCGGCGCGAGATCCATCACGACACCCGCGAGATCCACTCCGATCGGCGCGAGGTGCGAGCGGACTTGAGAGCCGGCGATCGCCGCGAGGCCCGTCGGGACGCGCGCGAGCTGCGGGCGGATCAACGCGACCGCCGCGGCGATGTTCGTGATCTTCGTCAGGACCGTCGCGACCTGCGCCGCGATCGCCGCGATCGCCGTCACGACGCGCGGTAGTACGTAGTGTCCGGCTTTAGCCGGACCTTCCCGACCCTCAGCGAGCCCGCGTGATCCGCGGGCTCGTACCTATCTGTTCGTATCTCAGACCGTCGGCCGCGCGATCGATCCGGAGCGCATACAACGCATTCGATCGCCCGCGCGCAGGGCCACCGGTGGCGACGATGCGGTCGCCGTGCTTGAACGTGTCGACGGCGACGCCTATTTCCACGAGTTCATACCGGTTGTCCATTTCCAGCTTCCACGGCTGGCTCTTGCCGTGCTCGTCGACGACGTCGATGACGAGGAAGGGATGCGGGTTGACGAACTGGAATTCGACGACGGTGCCCTGGATGGCGATCGGCTTGCTATTGTCGTAGATCGCTGAAATCGCGTGATGAGCGCTGATGGTCGAGCCGGACAGGAGCAGCCCGAACGCCACCGCGGATAACGATCGTGGCATCTCGAGATTGTACGCCTGGTGGTAGCATCCACCAACGGAGGACGAGGTATGGGTCGCCGCCAAATGAGTCGGAGAGGTGTGACAGTCGCGTGCCTGTTGATAGTTGCTGCAGCAACGACGTCGATTCATGCGCAGCGCGGGAAGGACGTCAAGCCGTTCGTGATCGCGAGCCAGGGCAGCTTCTTCGTCGGCGGCGAGTCGAAGTCGATCGGCAGCGCGGCTCCTGCGCAGGGCCGCGGCGGCGCGCCCGCCGGCGACGTGACTGTCAACCAGATGTACGTGCAGTATCAGATTCCTCCCAATGGCGATCGCCACGTGCCGGTCGTGATGGTGCACGGCTGCTGCCTGAGCAGCAAGACGTGGGAGACCACGCCCGACGGCCGCATGGGGTGGGATGAGTATTTCGTGCGCCGCGATCGACCCGTGTATCTCGCCGATCAGGTGTCGCGCGCGCGATCGGGATTCGATGCCACGGCGATCTCGGCGGTCAAGGCGGGCACGGCGGCCCCGAGCACGCTGCCGAACATCATCTTCGCCACCCACCAGATCGCGTGGACCGTCTTCCGATTCGGTCCCGCGTACGGCAAGGCATTTCCCGATGGACAGTTCCCGATCGAATCAGTCGACGAGCTCTACAAACAGATGATCCCGGACCTCAACGCGCTGCTCCCATCACCCAACCCGACCTGGAAGAACATGGCGGCGCTGGCAGTGAAGTTGAAGGGCGCGATTCTGATGGGACACTCCGAGTCGGGCTTCTTTCCCGAACAGGCGGCGCTCATCGATCCGAGCGGCATCCGCGGCATGATCTCGATCGAGATGCCGTGTCCCAGCGATCTCACCGCGGCGCAGATCGCGACGCTCGCGAAGATCCCGACGCTCGTCATGTTCGGCGATCACCTGGGCGACGTGCAGGGCGGCCCCGCGAACTGGGCCAGCTCGTTCGAGAGCTGCGAGAAATACGTGCAATCGGTGAAAGCCGCCGGCGGCGACGCCGAGATGATGCACCTGCCGAAGCTTGGCATCCGCGGCAACAGCCACATGCTGATGCAGGACCGGAACAACCTGCAGTTGGCGGATCTGATCCTCAAGTGGATCGATCAGCATGTGGAGAAAAAGAAGGGAACGTAGGGGCCGTCGGCGGCCCCTACGTTCAGCGACTCCTACTTCGACGGCCTGATGTTCTGATTCACCCGGAACAGGTTCTTCGGGTCGTACTTCTTCTTCAACTTCGCCAGCTTCGAATAGTTCTTGCCATAGGTCGCCTTCACGCGATCCTCGCCTTCCTCCATCATGAAGTTCACGTAGGCTCCGCCGGCCGAGTGCGGGTGCAGTGCCGACCAGTAGTTGCGCGCCCAGCTCGTGATCTTCTCTTTGTTCGCCGGATCGGGATCGACGCCGACGATCACCGAGGACCATTTCGCGTCGCGGTACGCCCACGGCGTCGCGTTGGCCTTCACGCGGGCTGCCGCGCCGTCGATCGGATACATGTGCATCGTCGAGAGCATGGTCGGCAGCTTCGCGCCGTGTTCGGCGTGGAGCGCGATCGCTTCGTCGGAGAGCTCACGAACGAAATCGGCCTTCCAGTACCACTGCAGGCCGGCGGGATAGAGCGCATCGAACATGCTGTTGAGGACCGGGTTGGGAATCGGTCCCACCAGATCGAACGCCGCCTTCTTGAACGCACGAATCGGCTTGAAGACCTTTTCCCCGCTCTTGAGCGGACCGCTGTAGGCCCACACCACGCCGCACATCTTCTTGAGGTGCAGATGCTCGGGGAACGGCGGGCCGGGCGGCACCGTGAGAAAGGCGAAGAACCCATTGAGCTCTTTCGGGGCTTTCTGGATGAACTTCTGCCACCAGCGCATCACCTCGACGCAGTCCTCGAGCGCGTAGAGCATCGGACCGGCGTACTGCGTGTGCACCGGATGCCCCTTGAACTCGAATGACGTCACCACGCCGAAGTTGCCGCCACCGCCGCGGATGGCCCAGAAGAGATCGCTGTTCTCCTTCGGGCTCGCAATCACGAACTTCCCGCTGGCGAGCACCATGTCGACCGAGAGGATGTTGTCGATCGTGAGTCCGTAGTTGCGCGTCAGATGCCCGATGCCGCCACCGAGCGTCAGCCCGCCGACGCCGGTCGTGGAGATGAATCCCGCGGGCACCGCGAGCCCGAACGGGTAGCCCGCGTGATCGACGTCGCCCCACAACGCGCCGCCGCCGGCGCGAATCGTCTTGCGCTTCGCATCCACGTGCACCCATCGCATTGGCGACAGATCGATCACGAGCGCGTCGTCGCCGACGCCGAGGCCGGCCGCGTTGTGCCCGCCGCCTCGAATCGAGACCGGCAGGTTGTTGTCGCGCCCGAAGTTGACGGCTGCGACAACGTCCGCGACGTCGGTGCATCTGGCGATCAGGCGCGGACGGCGGTCGATCATCCCGTTGTAGACCTTGCGGGCGTCGTCGTAGCTCGAATCCTCCGGTGTGATCAAGGTCCCGCGCAGCGCGGCCTTGAAGGCGCTGATCGATGTATCAGTCAACATGAGACCTCCGAAATGATCGTGGAACTGGAATCAGTCTGCGGCGCGGTAGGCTCGCTCGTCGAGCGGACTTCCTGTCAGCGGCTGCAGCGTGTCGCGATACTGCTTCGTGTGCGCCGCCGCGACGTGTGCGTCGAGCGCCTGCTGGTTGCGCCAGGCTTCGACGACCGTGAAGTGATTGCCGCGCATGGTGTGCAGGAGGACGTCGAAGCGCAGGTTGCCGGCGTCCTTCCGGCTGTCTTCAGCGAGCTGCCGCAGCAGCACGGGCACCTGCGGGTTGGGTGTGACGTCGACGTGCGAGATGACGTAGACCACGTCGCGTCCAGCCGACGCAGGAGTGGCGCCGACCGATAACGTCTTGTACGGGCGCTGGTCGTAGCCGCTCACGCGAATCGGCTCGAGCGCGTCGAGCAGACGCTTCTGCGCGGTGCCGTCGCGCGCGTCGAAGGCCTTCTGATCGCGCCAGGTCTCGACGATGGCGAAGTGGCCTGGCCGGCCCGCCTGTTCGAAGAAGTCGGCGCGCACGAACCCGTCCTGCCCGCGGCTGCTCTCCCGGTATTGTTTGAGTGCGGCGATCGCCTTGGCGGCGGACGAGGCCGTCGTCTCGACGTACGACACGGCGTAGAACGTGGTGTCGGCTGCGGCGGTGGCTGGTCCGTCGGACCGGGTCTGTGATGCGAGGCCCGACGGCACCAGCGCCGCGCCGAGGAGCAGAAGCAGCCAGCGAGACACGAGCGTGCGAAGCGCGAGGACGGCGAGGCTATTTACGCGTCGCCGACCAGTTGCTGCCTTTCATGGTGTTGCCCTCGACCTTGCCGGCGTATTTCATGTTGTCGGCGGTGAGCGTGATCTCGTCGCCCCTCAGGCGGCCGGTCACCTTTGCCGACCCGAGCGTGCCCGTCAGCATCTGGAAGTTCTGCTTGAGGGTCAACGCGTTGCTTCCGAGCTGCCACGTGCCGTCGACCTGCGCGGGCACGATCCAGAGGAGCGCGGTGCACCAACTGACGCAGTCGCCGCTGATGGTTTCGGTCTGATCGGGCATCCAGTCTTCCATCGTGAAGGTGTTCGACACGATGCGCGTGCCCGGCTTCATCTTCAGGATCGTCGGGCGCAGGCGCATGTTGATCGAGGGCAGCAGGAACATCGTCACGACCTGCGCCTTCGAGAAGTCGGTCTCGAAGAGATCGGCTTTGACGAAGGTCGCCTTTTCGCCCACGCCCGCGGCTGCCGCGTTGCGTTTCGAGAGGTCCACCATGTCGGGGTTGTACTCGACGCCTTGCGCCCGGAGGCCGCGCTTGGCGGCGGTGATGACCGTGCGGCCATCGCCGGACCCGAGGTCCATCAGAAAGTCCTGGGGGGTGACCTTCGCCAGGTCGAGCATCTTCTCGACCAGTGGCTGCGGCGTCGGGACCCAGACGACGTCCTTGCCCGCCTGGCCGACCGTCGGCTCGAACGGCTTGGTCGTGGCGTTCTGTGCCACGACGGCGGCCGACGCCATCACCAGTGCGGCGGCAGATAGAAGAAGCATGCGACTCACGCGAGGTGCATTCATGGCTGCTCTCTCCAGGAGAAATGTATGGCTGGGGCGCCCCATAGCGTATACCGGGTACGTCCAATTCCAACGCAAAAGGCGCAGTGGGGTCGAGAGGGGGCTCTGGCCGAGTTGGGGCTGAAGCCGATCAGAGGAGCCGAACCTGTAGAACGGGCCCGCCTGCAGTCCCTCAGTCCCTAACCGTAACTGGATTCCCAGGTAACGGAGGTTTTCGGAGAACGGTTTAACAGGAGAAACGGAGGAACGGAGACTCAACGGAGGCCATTCGGTGTCTCATGCGCTGGCCGGAGTCAGCCAAGGCCAGCGTCCCACTCGCGCGTAGTCGCGCGTCAGCAGGCAGCTCCGGTCATGCTCCGTGTCTCCGTTTCTCCTGTTAATCCGTGTCCCCGTAATCTCCGTGTCCAGAGAGGCCCTTTAGGCCCGGCGTTCACTATGACCCCGAGCTCCCCCCGCGCTCAAGCGTCAATACGTCACCCTCACCCGATACTTCACTGTCGCTGTTCCCTCCGCCGGGACCGGCGCGTTGAACCGCGCGGCCCACGCGTCGGTCTTGGTGTACTCGTGTGTCGTCCTGATGATGCGCCACGTGCCGCCGATCGGTTCATTGAGCTCGACGACGATCGGCGTCGTCTTGTGGTTGCGGAGCACGATCTCGTACTCCACCTCGTAGGCATTGTCCGAGATCCTCTTGAAGTCGACTTGCGTGCGCTCGGACACGACGTCGAACGCGTTGCCGATCTTCAGGTTGAGGACTTCATCCTTCGGCGTGTGATCGATGTGGTCTTCGCCGACGAACTGCGTGCCGCCCTTGGAGTCCGACTGATAGACGCGAATCGTGCCGGCCGGCATCGGCATGCCAAGCCCCGCGCTCGCGTCGTTCTTGAACTGGTAGTAGACCTGCACGGCGTCCTTGATCGGTGAGCCGGGATGCTGTGCGTTGCGATAGTAGAAGGCCTGCCCGTCGACGACGTAGCGCTTCCTGACTGGGAAGCCCGTGGCCTCGAGCATGCTCACCTGCTTCGTCTCGTTGTTATTGACCGTCGTCTTTCGATCGAGCGTGTAGAGGTGGTAGTCGGAGAACGACTCCTGCGACATCGCCGGCGCGGCCGCTTTCGCGACAGTCTCGTTCTCCGCAAGCTCCCTGCGAGCGAAGACCTGGCGCACGCGATTCAACTCGCCGGCGACGAGCTGCAGCTGTGCGTTGCGAAACGCTGTGCCGCTTCCATTGGTGACGGTGACCCACCCGTCGACGTCGGCCGACTTGTCGTCGCGCGCGACGGTGAGGACGTAGTCGGCGTTCCAGGCGAGCTTGGTTGCGAGATATGCGGCTTCGACACGATGCCTGGCGGCGCCGTCGTTCTGCAGCGACCAGATCAGCGTCGGGCGCGAATACAGATTGCCGGGGAGCTCGGGGAAGCGGATGTGATCGCTGTGCAGGCCGGTCACGATCTCGTTACCGATCTGCCAGACGGGCGCGTTGTTGTAGCTGAGGAGCCGCGCTTTGACTTCCTCTTCTTTGGTATCGCCGCCGTCCTGCACGAGACGGACGAGTGTGACGTCGCGACCGACGTATTTGCGCAGCAGCTTCTCGGGCTCGAGCAGGTCGTACTCGTAGTTCTGTTCGAGCACGTTCATGCGTGACGGTTCGGTCAACGATCGGAAGTGAACCGTGGCCGGGTTGACCGTGGCGGCGATGTCCATGAAGTGGAGGTCGAAGGTCCCGCGCGGAACCTGGATCGAGCGCACGTCGCGGACGAGCGCGAGGTCCGAGTTGTACACCGTCAGCGAGAGCTCGGTCTGGTCGTCGAGCGTCGACGTATCCTGACCGGCTGCGGGCGGCGTCGCCGCGGTGACTGCGTTCGTGCGGGCGAGTTGTGGGGTGATGGCGCCAACCAGAGCGAGAACCGGCGCCGCGAGCCAGAGACGTGCACTCATGTAAAAGTTCCCTCCTGTCCCTAGAACGGGGTGGCGACGAAAGCTTGCACCCGCTCGAACAGGAGTACCATTCAGCCCACGAGGCACATCATCGATCCCACGTCCATTTCCGAACTTCAGCAGCGTCTGGCGGACCAGCATTACGTTGCCGACCAAGGGCTGGCGATCTCGCTCTATCTCGCAGTTCGCCTGCGGCGCCCGCTGTTTCTCGAAGGGGAGGCGGGAGTCGGCAAGACGTCGCTCGCCGCTGCCGCCGCCGAGGCGCTCGACGCCGACCTCATTCGGCTCCAGTGCTACGAGGGCCTCGACGTGAGCCACGCCGTCTACGAATGGGACTATGCCCGCCAGCTGCTGGAGCTGCGCATTCTCGACGCCACCGGCGGGCTCGGCCGCGATGAGGCACGACGCGAGCTCTATAGCGAGACGTTCCTGATCAAACGGCCGCTCCTGCAGGCGATCGACCCCGGTCGGACGCGGCCGGTGGTCCTGCTGATCGATGAAATCGATCGCGCGGACGAAGAGTTCGAGGGCTACCTGCTCGAGCTGCTCGCGGAATTTCAAGTGACGATCCCCGAGCTCGGCACCATTCGCGCCAAGGAGCCACCGCTGGTACTGCTCACGTCGAATCGCACCCGCGAAGTGCACGATGCGCTGAAGCGGCGTTGCCTCTATCAGTGGATCGCGTATCCGTCGTTCGAGAAGGAGCTCGCGATCGTGCGCACGCGCGTACCGCAGGCATCGGCGCGGCTGGCGCAGCAGGTCACGATGCTGGTCCAGGGACTCCGCCGGGAGGAGTTGTACAAGGTACCGGGTGTGTCGGAGACGATCGACTGGGTCGCTGCGCTGGCCGCGCTCGATCGGCAATCGCTGGATCCAGAAACCGTGAGCGACACGCTCGGCGTCGTCCTCAAGGCGAAAGACGACCTGGAGGCGGTGCGCGGCGAGAAACTCTCCGGGCTGTTGGACCGCGCCATGGCCGGCGTCAGATCGTGAGTCCCGTGTCGGGGGACGTGATCCGATGAACGGCGACGAATACGGGCCGGTTGCCGACCTCTACGATCATGTCATTCCGTATCGCAATCGTGCCGATGTCGCGTTCTTCGTCGACGCGGCAGAGAAGGCGGGGAGTCCCGTTCTCGAGGTCGGCTGCGGCACCGGACGCGTACTGATTCCAACGGCTCGTGCGGGAATCGAGATCGTTGGCCTCGACCTGTCGTCGCGCATGCTCGACGTGTGTCGAGAGCGGCTCCGTGCCGAGCCCTCTGCCGTGCAGCAGAAGGTGGCTCTGGTGCAGGGCGACATGCGGCACTTCGATCTCGTACGCAGGTTTGCGCTCGCGACGATCCCGTTTCGCCCGTTCCAGCACCTGCTCACGATCGACGATCAGCTCGCGTGCCTGGCGACCATCCGTCGTCACCTCGCCGATGACGGACGACTGATCTTCGATCTCTTCAATCCGTCGCTCGACGCGCTGGCGAACATGCGGCTCGGCGAAGAGACCGGCACCGAGCCAGAGTTCGTCACGCCAGATGGACGCCGCGTGATCAGATGCTTCAAGATCGTGGCTGCCGATCGGTTCGAGCAGGTCAACGACATCGAGCTGATCTACGACGTCACGAATCCAGACGGATCGAGCGCGCGACTCGTGCACGCATTTCGCATGCGGTATCTATTCCGGTACGAAGTCGAGCACCTGCTGGCGCGATCAGGCTTTGTCGTCGAGCACCTCTACGCCGGCTACGATCGAAGCGCCTACGGATCGATCTATCCCGGCGAGCTGGTATTCGTCGCCAGGAAGGCGGGGGCGTGAGTGAAGGTCCGTCTCCTGCTCACTGCGGCGATCGCCGTCTTCAGTGTCCTTGGATTCTACGGATACCAGTACGCGGCCATCGCCTCGGCGTACACGGCGCATATCCTCTGCTCCGGTGTCTTCGTGTCCGCCCGCAACGCCCAGTCCGTTCTCGAAAGCGATCTGTCGGCTGATGACCTGTCCCCGCTGCGCTATGTCACGAGCGAGATCGATCTGCGCGCCCGGCGGGTGAACGCCCGTGTGCTCGGGCTCGCGCCGCGCACGGCGACGTATCGCGATCGCCTCGGGTGCGTGCTGCAGGACGAACCGGCACAGATCCCTCCCTCCACTCATGTCGATGTGTCGAGCCAGACGAGGGACGATTGGGGCAGCGACCGCGATCAGCCCCGCGAGCGCGATCTCCCAAAGCTGTCGGGCGTACTCGACTGGGCGTTTGCCGAGCTCGACCCGTCCCGTATGCGCCGAACGCGCGCCGTCGTCATTCTTCACGAGGGACGGCTCGTCGCCGAACGCTACGCGGACGGAATCACGAAGGACACGCCGCTCCTCGGGTGGTCGATGTCGAAGAGCGTGATCAACGCGCTCGCGGGCATTCTCGTACAACAGGGAGCGCTCTCACTCGATGCGCCGCTCGCGATCGATGCCTGGCCGGACGGCGATCCGCGGCATGCGATCACGCTCAGTCAGCTGCTGCGCATGTCGAGCGGCCTGCACTTCGATGAAGACTCGATCAACCCGCGTGGCGATGTGCTGCACATGCTGCTCGAGGCGCCTGACGTCGCCGCGTACGCCGCATCTCTGCCTCTCGATGCACCGCCCGGCACGCGCTGGAGCTATTCGAGCGGGACGACGAACATCATCGCGGGGGCGATGCGGCGCGCCGTTGGCGACCGAGCGTATGCGACGTTTCCGCGACGTGCGCTCTTCGACCGCATCGGGATGCACAGCGCGGTGCTCGAAACGGACCCCAGCGGGACCTTCATCGGATCCTCGTTCACGTATGCGACGGCACGGGACTGGGCGCGGCTGGGCCTGCTCTATCTCAACGACGGGATGTGGCGGCGCGAGCGCATTCTTCCTGAAGGCTGGGTCGCCTACAGCCGAACGCCGGCTCCGGCCGCTCCGAATGGGAAGTACGGCGCCCACTTCTGGCTGCAGGTGCCCGACGATTACCGGGGGAAGGCGCCAGTACTGCCGGCCGATGCGTTCCACGCCGCCGGTCACGAAGGACAGTTCGTCACGATCGTTCCATCGCGACGCGCTGTGATCGTGCGTCTCGGCCTCACGAGGCATCCGGGCGCGTGGGCGCACGACGAATTCGTCGCGCGCGTCCTGGATGCGCTTGCCCGGTAGAATCAAAGTCGAAGATGTGTAATGCAAAATGCAAAATGCAAAATGCAAGAACCAAAGCCTTAAGACGTCGGACCTCGAACTGTCTTTCTTTCGCATTTTGCATTTTGAATTACGTTCTTTAGCGCCCACGACATCTCAATGCTGTTCATGATCATCGAGCACTTCAAGAACGGCGATCCCGTGCCGATCTACCGCCGTTTTCGCGAGAACGGTCGGATGGCTCCCTCTGACGTTCGATACGTCAACAGCTGGGTGACTCCAGATCTGCGAACCTGCTATCAGGTGATGGAGTCTCCGGATCGCGGGCATCTGGATCAGTGGCTCGAGCGTTGGCAGGACCTGGTTGATTTCGAAGTTATCCCGGTGATCACGTCGCCAGATGCGCAAGCGCTCGTTGCGCCTCGATTGTGAGGAGCGCGGTCGCGTATTTGCGTGGGGCAGTGGCCCGATTCACGCTGCTGGGGGACGCGACCCACCCGAACTTCTCTGAAGGAATCAGGAAGCAGGAATCGGAAATCAGGCCTGGGCAAGGCTCGAGGACTCAGGGCTGAGGCCTCAAGCCTGACGGCTTCTTACCTGGCGCAGGCCTGCTTCCTGCTTCCTGCTTCCTGATTCCTCTCGTTGCGCAATGTTTGCGCAGAGGTGCAACCGTGATCTGAGCGTTGTCACATCTCCCGGCTACTGTGCTCGTGACTTGCGAGGGGGGTCACGATGAAAATTGGCAGTCTTCTCGCAGCGGTCTGGATGACCGCTGCGTGCGCGTCGCTTGCCGCTGCACAGGATCCCGAGGCGCCCGTTCAGGACCGCCGGTTCCTCTTCTCAGTCTCCACCGTCCCTGCCGAGAAGAGCCACGCCACTGTCCAGCTCGACTCCGGATTCGGCGAGCGCCCGTTTGACGTCACGGATACGGATCGACCCGAACAGCGTCTCGCCATCCAGGCGACGCTTGGACGCCGTGTGACGTTCCTGGGCCGTGTCGGCCTCGCGAGCGACGACCGTGATCTGCGCTCGTCGCAACAAGGCGAGCTGTTGTACAGCGTCGTGCAGGCGTCCAAGATCCAAGGCAGCCTGGCCCTCGGCATGGGCATCCGCCACGAATCATCAGGTGTCAACGTCCTGCTCGGGCGCGTCGTTGCCGGGCGATCGTTCGACGCGTGGCGGCTCGATGGCAACGCGCTCTTCGAGAAACCATATGCGGTTGGCCGCGATTCCGTCGATCTGATCACCACATTCGGCGTCTCCCGTCGTCTGCTTCCAGCGTTGTATGCCGGCGCCGAGTTGATCGGCGAGGACCTCGAGGGATTCTGGGAGGTCGACGAAGCCGAAGGCGGCGCGCGCATGATGATTGGACCCTCGATCCGCATTGCCCCTCCCAACAAACGATGGCAAGTCAGCGTCGCGGGTGGACCAGTGATCCATGCGACGCGCAGCGACCGAGTGAGTGAGGCGACCCGCGGCCTGCCGGCGTCGAACGGCGGGAGCGGCTACGCCGTACGAGCTGCCCTCAGCTACGAGTTCTAGCGAACAAGCAAGGAGACCTTCATGAAGAGCGCAATCAGACTTGCGTGTGTGTTGATCGTGTGTCTGGCCGTCGCGTCCACGACACGGCTGGTGATCTCAGCGCGTGATAAGGCCGATCGAGCGGCGGATAGTCAGGGACAAAACGACGAACGCCAGGATTACAACAGGAACGAGCCGGCAATCGCGCGAGTGGCGAGCGGTCAGTACATCACGCCGACCGCGATCAAAGACTCAGAGCAGTTGTTTCTGAACCCGGGGCTGCCCGCATACCCGAACTTCATCGCGGGTGAGGCCGTGCGTTCGAAGCTCAGCCCCGATGGGACGACGCTCGCCATTCTCACCGCCGGCCACAACTCGGTCGTCAAGCCGGATGGCACCAACGACGTACCCAACTCCACGCAGTTCATCTTCATCTACAACGTCGCCGGCGCCAATCAGTCCAAGCCGCTTCTCACGCAGGTCATCAAGCAGGTGAACGCGCACGTCGGACTCGTCTTCTCGCCCGACGGCAACACGTTGTACGCGGCGGGCGGCAACGACGATGCGGTGTACGTGTATACGAAGAGCGGCAGCGGGTTCGCCGCGGCCGCGCCGATCGCCCTGGGTCACTACCCGCCTGGCGCCACTGGCAGCGCTCGCAACAAGGGCATTGGTCTCGGCGTCCAGCCCAATGCGAGCGGCATGGATGTCTCCGCCGACGGAAAGACACTGGTGGTGGCCAACAACTACAACGACTCGATCAGCGTGATCGACACCGTCACGAAGGTCGTCCGATACGAGCACGATCTGCGGCCGTTCTTCGCAAACAACGAGGGGCAGGCCGGGGGCAAGGGCGGTACCTTCCCGTACGGTGTTGTGATCAAGGGCAACGGCACCGCGTATGTATCTTCCGACCGCGATCGCGAGGTCGTGGTGGTCGACGTGTCCTCGACGACCGCGGGACATCTGATCAAGCGCATCAAGCTCGATGGCAACGGCCTCGGGATGACGCTCGACGCATCGCAGGCGACGCTCTACGTGGCACAGGACAACGCAGACCAGGTCGCGGTCATCGACACAACCACCAACAACGTTGTGGACGAGATCGATGCCCGCGCTCCGACCGGGACGCTCCGCGGCAAATATACGGGCGCGGCGACGTCAGCGGTCACGATCTCGCCGGACGGCGACACGCTCTACGCGGTCAACAGCGGATCCAACTCAATCGCCGTGATTCCACTGACGGGGCCCAAAACGAACAAAGTCAGTGCTCTCATCCCGACGGCGTACGAGCCTCACGACATCACGTTCAGCGCCGACGGGTCATGGATGTACATCGTCAACGGCAAGAGCGTCACCGGTCCGAACTCCGGCCACCTGACCGGTTCCACCGGCAGCATCACGAACGTCACCTATCCCGGCGGCAACGCCGCGGCTGCGGTCGCCGCGCGGGCCTCGAATCAGTATCAGTTCCAGCTCGAACGGGCCTCACTGGTCAGCGCGCCCGTGCCGGGCGCGCATGAGTTGAAGGATCTGACCGACCAGGTCGCGAAGAACAATTTCTACACGACCGCGAGCGACGAGAAGGATCAGCAGGTGATGCGGTTCCTGAACAGGCACATCAAGCACGTGATCTACGTCGTGAAGGAGAACCGCACGTTCGATCAGATCCTGGGCGACTTGAGCAACGGCGCCAACGTCGATCCGAGCCTGACCCAGTTTGGCCATACCGTCACACCGAACAATCACCTGATGGCGAGCAACTTCGTGACGCTCGACAACTTCTTGAACCCGGGCGACGGGAGCATGGACGGCTGGTCGTGGGCGATGCAGGGGCGCGTCACCAACACCGAGACGCTCACGCAGCAGATCAACTACGCGTTCGTGAACCGCGGCCTCTCGTACGAGTCGGAAGGTGCAAACAGGAACGTCCCGGTCAACTGGGCCTCTGTTGCTCAGCGCGATGCGGCGGGCGGTCCGGCCGGGACGACGAACTACAGCAACGCGTCGGCGGCCTTGCCCGGTGGCACATTGAACCTGCTGGTGGGCGCGGCCAATCACGCGTCGACCGACGCTCCGTTCGGCATCGAGGATGGGTATATCTTCAACGCCGTATTGCATGCAGGCGGTACCGTTCGCAACTACGGGTTCCTGGTGAATAACATCGGCAGCATCGGTACGAAGGCGGCGCCGGTGTCCAATCCGTTCGCACAAGGCATCATTCAGGTCGCTCCGCTGGATCCCGCGCTGGCGCCGTTCACCGACGTCTACTTCCGCGGCTACGACCAGCTCTATCCGGACCTGTGGCGCTACAACGAGTGGAAGCGGGAGTTCGACAGCTTCGTCGCCAACGGCAACCTCCCCAGCCTGTCGCTGGTGCGTATCAGTCACGACCATATGGGCAGCTTCGGCTCAGCGCTGGCCGATCTGAACACGCCGGAACGGCAGCAGGCCGATTGCGACTACGCCCTCGGTCTGATGGTCGAAGCGGTGGCGAACAGCCGCTACGCTGACGACACGCTGATCATCGTCACCGAAGACGACGTGCAGGATGGGCCTGATCACCTGGATTCGCACCGCGGCACGGCCTATGTGGTCGGGCCCTACGTGAAGAAGGGCCAGGTGATCAGCACGCGTTACAGTCAGGTCAGCGTGCTGCGCACGATCGAAGACATCCTCGGTACCGAACACATCAACCTCAACACCGCATTCCAGCGGCCGATGTCGGAAGTGTTCGACATCAAGGCATCCCCCAAATGGACGTTCGACTCGCTCGCATCGACGTACCTCGCGGGTCTGAACGTCATGCGGTTCATGAAGGACGACGGGGTGAGATTCGCGGAGGGTCCGCGTCGCCAACCCACGCACGACGCTGCGTACTGGGACAGGGTCACCGCCGGGTTCAACTTTGACGAAGCCGATCAGGTGCCCACCGCGCTGTTCAACCGAGTGCTGTGGAAAGGCATGATGGGCGAGAAGCCTTATCCTACGGCGCGTTCCACGAGGCCGAACTAGAGGTGATTCTCTCGGTGCGATCCCGCTGACCCGCGACAGCAGGATCGCACCGACCATCGTCAGAGGAACTCAATCCCACCTGATAGCCCCTCCGTCTTGTGCCACAATGCGCGAGCCGTGACGCGTCACATCGGCCTGCTCCGCGCCGTGAACCTCGGTAGCCACAACAAGATTGGGATGGCCGACCTGCGCGATCTCGCCACGCGGCTCGGCTTGGAGGATGCCCAGACGCTTCTGCAGAGCGGCAACATCGTCTTTCGTGGCGGCGCCCGCACGACCACGCAGCTCGAACAGCTGCTCGAGCGCGAGGCCGCGAAGCGCTTCGGGCTCGAGACCGACTTCTTCGTGCGCACCGCCGACGAGTGGCAGACGCTCATCGCAGCGAATCCGTTTCCGAAGGAGGCGAAGAGCGATCCGAGTCATCTCCTCGCCGTCGTTCTGAAAGACGAGGTTGGCGCCACGCATGTGAACGCACTGCAGGATGCGATCACGGGGCACGAAGTCGTGCGCGCCAAAGGACGATGCGCGTATCTTGTCTATCCCGATGGCATCGGCAGGTCGAAGGTCACGAGTGCGCTCATCGAGAAGAAACTAGGGACTCGCGGGACCGCGCGCAACTGGAATACAGTTCTCAAGCTTGGCGCACTAGCCGACCGTACGTAGTGTCCGCCTTTAGGCGGACGGTGACAGACGTAGTGTCCGGCTTTCAGAGGAGCCGGGCCGGGAGTGAACATGCGCTGCTTATCCGTTGCCATCGGTGCCGCGTTGATCGCCTGTCTCGTCGCCGCGCCCGGATCTCAAAGCGTCCACGCCGCCGTGGGGCAGACCGGCCTCACACCAGTGCCCTGTGCCACACGCACGTGGGAAGGCGACGACCCCGCGTTCGAAGCTCTGCCGGGCGCGAAGGCGTTATTCGGCAAATACGAGGGCGGCGTCTATCGCATCGAGATCCCAGGCAACTGGAATGGCGACCTCGTGTTGTGGGCGCATGGTTACGTCGACGACGGTGGTCCGCAAGGGGCGCACCTACGCGCGGGCTTTCCGAGTGGCGGTCAGACGGGAACGGGACTCACGCTTCGCGAGCACTTGATTGCTCGCGGATTTGCGTGGGCGGCATCGAGCTACCGTTGCAACGGCTATGTACCCGGCGTGGGGTTGCTCGACACGATCGCGCTCGCCGATGTCTTCGCGAAGACCAGCGGCGGCAAGGCACCGGCTCGCACGTATCTTTCAGGCGCGTCGATGGGTGGGCACGTCACCCTGCTTGGCATGCAGGAGTTCCCCACACGGTTCGCGG
>DATFRP010000054.1:0-17315 GCA_035263125.1 Vicinamibacterales bacterium | reverse complement strand
TTCGCGAAGTCGCTGAAGCGATGGGGCGTGAGAGCGCATACACCACGGTCCTCAAGCTGCTGCAGATCATGACGGACAAAGGACTCGTCCGGCGTGATGAGTCCGACCGAACGCACGTCTACAAAGCGACAGCGTCCGAGGTCCAGACCAAGCGGCAGCTCGTGACCGAGCTCGTCAACAAGGTGTTCGAAGGCTCGGCAGCCAAGCTCGTCATGCAGGCGCTGTCGGCGGGAAAAGCGTCCCCCGACGAGATCGCCGAAATCCGCAAACTGCTCGATGCCCATCGTGGAGGACGCCGATGACTCCGACCGACGTGGCTGGCTGGACGCTCGTGCACTTTCTGTGGCAAGGCACGGTGATCGGCGCTGCGACGGTTGTCGTCCTGTGGTGCCTTCGCAGCAGGTCGCCGCAGGCGCGGTACGTCGCGGCATGCACCGCGCTCGTGGTCCGTTCGACGCCTCCGTCGCGCCGTTCTGTTGGAGCCGTCGTCACGTTGGCTGCCTGCCGCCGAGCGGCTGTCTTCTGTGCTCGGACTCCGCAAGGCTTTTCACGTTGTCGATTCAGTCGAGATCAGCACGCCGACCGTCATCGGATGGCTCTCCCCGATCGTCGTGCTTCCGATTGCGGCGCTCGCCACGCTCACTCCCGCTCAGGTCGAAGCCATCCTCGCGCACGAGCTCGCGCATATCCGTCGCCATGACTGTCTCGTCAATCTGATGCAGATCGTCGGCGAGACACTGCTCTTCTATCATCCCGCCGTGTGGTGGATCTCAGCGCGCATTCGCATCGAGCGCGAGCACTGTTGCGACCAGGTCGCCGCGTCGACCTGCGACGACGTCGTGACCTACGCCGAAGCGCTTCTGACGCTCGAACGCTGGCGGGCCGACCTGCCGTCGCTTGCGCTTGGCGCGACGCGTGGTCCTCTCCTGCGCAGGATTCGCTGGCTTCTCGGCGTCCCGGACGACGATGGTCATCGATCGACGACCGGGATCGCGCTGGCAGGAATGGTCATGGTTTTCGTGACGCTCGCGGGTGCCTCGATCTATTTGCGAGCAGCTCAGGCCGATTCACGACCCACCGCTGTCGACCCCGATGATGCGGCGCCATGGCACATGGTGTTCAGCCATGACGACATGCAGATGCGTTTCATCGGGTTCGGAGGCCGCGACCTGGTTCGCTTCGCGTATCAGGTTCCTGCGGCTCGTGTCATCGGCGGGCCGAGCTGGATAGATGAAGAGATCCTGCCCCTCGTCGTGAGTCTCGACGCTGCACCGCGCGCCGACGAGATGCCCGATGTCGTCCGCCGAGTACTCGAGGACAAGCTGCACCTGCAGACGCACGTGGAGCAACGAAACTTCCCCGTGCTCGCCCTCGAGCGCTCGCACCCCGGCGGCAGCCTCGGACCAAACCTGCAGCCATCGACGCTCGACTGCTTCGATGTCGCGGAGTGGGTCGCCAACGGCCAGCCTCCACGCGCGCTTCCCCCGGCTGTGCCGCGCCAACCTGTATGCGGCGAGGAGGTGTACGGCACGCCTATCGGGCACCGCGAGTACGTCGCAATTACCATGCAGCAGTTTGCCGACGAATGGCGTCATATCGACAGCTGGCTGACGCCCCCGGGACGACGCACGCTGGATATCGTGGATCGCACCGGTCTCACGGGCCGCTACGACGTTGCCTTTGAATCCTTCGTCCCTGCGGTGGCACTGATGGCGCGCTATCCGGTGCTCACGAATGTGTTCGAGCCGCTCGGCTTCCTACCGCTGTCGCGCGCCCTCGGGGATCAGCTCGGGCTGCGGCTCCGAGAGAGTGAAGCCCCGTACGACGTCATCGTCATCGATTCCGTGGAACGGCCGATACCATGAGGCACATTTCGATCTGCCTGACGCTCGCGCTTTCCCTCGCCATCGCAATCGTCGGCGCGCAGGGACCATCTGCGCCCGTCGACTACGTCGCATCGGTCAAACGCAACACCTCGGGAACCGGCGGCGTGATCCGCATCCGGCCGGGCAACATTTCGGTCAATGGCATGCCCGTCAGGGTCCTGATCAGGTCGGCGTACGGACAGCTGCAGGACTTTCAACTCGTCGGCGGGCCCGGGTGGATCAACAACGATCGATTCGACATCGAGGTGAAGATCGACAGCAGCGTTCCGTTCGGTCCGCAAGTCGTGCCGACCGGGCTGCGCCAGCTCCTCGAGGATCGTTTCCAGATGAAGACGCACAAAGAGACGCGCGAGCTTCCGATCTTCGCGCTCGTGCTCGCACGCAGCGACGGACGGCTCGGACCGAATCTCACCCCCTCCTCGCCGGAATGCGTCGATCTGATGAGTGCCCGCGGACGCGGCGGGCCGGATGGTCGGGGCGATCCACCAGCTGAAAGGCGCGGTGGTCCTCCCCCGGAGGGCCGTGGTGGCCCACTGCCGGCCGACGGACGTGGCGCTGGACGCGCAGCCGGCCCTGGTCCCTTGGCGTTCGATGGTCCGGCGCAGTGCGGTCAGCGAATGGGGGGCTTCGGCCGAATACGCGCCGGCGGCAACTCGATGGCCCAGTTCGCCGACGCTCTCTCTGGAAGCGCGCAGCGTGTCGTCATCGACAAGACCGGCCTGACCGGTTACTACGATTTCTCGCTGACCTTCACGCCGACACCCGACCAGTTACCGCAGGGACCGTCACCGCCCGGTTTCGAGCCGCCGCCGATCGATCCGAACGGCCCATCGCTCTTCACCGCGATGCAGGAACAGCTTGGATTGAAGCTGCAGGATCAACGCGGGCCGGTGGATGTCGTGGTAATCGATTCGATCGAGCCACCAACAGAAAACTGATCTGTCTTGTTTCCGTCCGCCTCAGGCGGCCCTCCGTTCGTTCTCCGTTTCTCCTGTTAATCCGTTTCTTCGTACCCTCCGTTTCTGTTAACCCCGTTCCCTCCGTACTCTCCGTTGCCTCTCACCGGTACCCCGCCGCCTGCAGTTCGAACAACTCCGCGTAGCGGCCGTTGGCGTGCAGCAGCTCCTCGTGTGTCCCCTGCTCTTTCACGCGGCCATCAGCGATCACCGCGATGCGATCGGCGATCCGCACGGTCGAAAACCGATGCGAGATGACGATCCCGATCCGTCCCTTCAGGTTCTCTTTCAACTCCGCGAAGATCGACGCCTCGGCCTCGGGATCGAGCGATGACGTCGGCTCGTCGAGAATCCACACGTCGGCATCGCGATACATGATGCGCGCGAGCGCCAGCCGCTGCCACTCGCCGCCCGAGAGATCGTGCCCGCCTTCGAAGAGACGACCGACCTTCGAATCGAGGCCCTTCGGCATCTTCTTCAGCAGCCACTCGCTTCGCGCGTCGCGCAGGGCGTCCATCACGCGTCGATCGTCGACCGGTCCATCGGGACGGCCCATCACGACGTTCTCGCGGACCGAAAACTCGTAGCTGGCGTAATCCTGGAAGAGCACGCCGATGCGGCTCCGGAGCGTTTCGGGATCGACCTCTCTGAGATTGACGCCGCCGACGCGGATCGCGCCCTCGTCCGGGTCATAGAAGCGCAGCAGCAGTTTGATGAGCGTGCTCTTTCCTGCTCCGTTCTCGCCGACGAACGCGACGAGCTCGCCGTTGCGGATGTGCAGGCTCAGACCAGCGACGGCGGGCTCGGTGCCGCCGGGATACGTGAAGGTGACGTGATCGAAGTCGATCCCGTCCTCGAGGCTCTTCGGAAGCTGCCGCGGCTTCGAGGGCACTGGAACCAGCGGACCGATGCTCAGAAACGAGAAGTAGTCGTCGAGAAACGTCGTGTGTTGATCGACGGCGATGAACGTGCCCGAGATGTTCCCCAGTGTGCCCGAGAGCGCCGTGAACGCGCCGATCACGAGCACCACACCGCCCGGATCGATCGCGCCGGTCAGCCCGCGAGCTGCAACGAACAGATACGCGGCGGCGAGCGTGGTCCCTGTGACGAACCCCGTGAGCAGCGATGTGCGCGTTGCCATCCGATACATCTTGGCCCGCTCCGAGAAGAGGTCCTCCGAGAGCGTCCGATGACGCCCGACGAGATAATCGGAGAGAACGTAGGCGCGAATCTCCTTCGTCGTTCGAGGCTGCACGAGCAGATCGCTCAGATAGCCGCGTTCCCGTTCCTCCGGTGTTTCGTTGTAGTAGAACTCGTACAGCTTCGCAGTGACGCGTCGTTCGAGCGCAAGTGAGAGGGTCGACGCACCGAGAGCCAGCACCACGAGCAGCCAGTGGAGGCTGGCCAGCAGCGATGCCATCAGCACGATGGTCACGATGCTGCCGGAGAGTCCGAGCACCGACCACGTCAGATCACCCGGCCTCCATGACACGTCACGTTTGGCGCGCGCCAGCCGGTCGTGCCAGTCGGAGTTGTCGAAGTGACCGAGATCGAGCTTCGACGCCTGAATCAGCAGACGTCGTTCGGCCTCCAGTTCCACGCGCCTCACGAACAGATTTCTCCCGTAACCCATGTAGGCGCCGAGCGCACGCTGCAGACCGGTCGTCAGCCACAGACCGACAACGATCGGCAGCAGGTCACCAATCTCCAGGGCATGCACTCGTCCTTCGGCGATCCGGTTCACGAGCGTCGCACCGAGATACACGGACAGCGGCGTCATCGTGGCGTTGACGATGCCGAGCAGCGAGAAGCGAATGAGCGACCGGGGTGAGGCCGCCCACGCGAGAGAGATGCCCAGCTTGAGGTTTCGTTGCACGCGCTCGGCGCGGCCTGGCGGGCGTGTCGTCACGGGACCCGAGTTGGACGTTACCGCAGGTCCCATCGCTTGGCAACGTCACTCTCTTCACACGCATCCTCCGTCGCATTACGGAAGCTGTCTCAATCCTTCAGTGAGCTCGAGCACCGTGCCGTACGGATCGGTGATGGTGGCCGAAGCGATGTTGAGAGCCTTGTCGCGGTGATACTTCTCGGTGAGCCTGATGCCTTTGGCTTCGAGCTCCTTGCAGAACGCTTCGAGATTCTTCACCTCGAAGCCGACGTGATCGACCGCGCGTCCTTTGGTGCCGACCAGATCCGCGGCGGGCTCCCAATGAAAGAAGTTCAGACTGTAGCCAACTCCCGGCAAGTCGGCGCCGATGAAGAAGTCGGTCTGTCCAGGACGCAGCGTGGCATTGAACGCTTTCATGTACCACTGCTGCATCTCCACGTACGGCTTGTTCGTGAAGTGCACGTGGTGGTGCACGATCGGCGGCGCACCCGGCTCCATGTTGGTGACGAGCTCCACCTTCACGCCATCGGGCCCCACCAGGTACGAGAAGCGTCCGTAGTTGCCGGCCGTTGGCGGACTCGCGGTCTGACCGGGCGGCGGCTCGCGCCCCACGGTCAGCTGATAGCCGTTCGCGACGACTTTGGTCGTCGTGGCCGGAACGTCGGGCACCGCGAAGCCGATGTGATCGAACGTCGTGCCCTTGGTCGGCCCGGTCGGCTTCTGCACGCGTAGGAGCAGCAGGACGCCAGGAAAGCGGATCGCGTCCACGCTGCCGATCTTCGTCGCCGTCCCGCCGAGCGTGTCGACCCAAAATTTTTTGTGGGCCTCGACGCTCGTGACGTTCAAGTGATAGTGGCCGATGACGACAGGCGCCTGCTTGTTATCGAGCTGCGCCGATACGCGAGGCGCCAGCAGCGCCGCGCTCAACACGATCACACTCAAGAGTCGCTTCATGCGTACCTCGGGGAAGAGGGGGCCAGATGCGAAATGGGGTCGGGAGTCATTTCGATCCGCGTAAAGACTCCCGACCCCATTTCAACATCTGACCCCGTCAGCTGCGATATCTTACGCGCATGGCTGAAACAGTTGAATTCCGCAGCAACGGCAACACTGCATCGGGTTATCTCGCAACGCCGCCCCAGGGATCGGGTCCGGGTGTCCTCGTCATCCAGGAATGGTGGGGCGTCGATGCCAGCTTGAAAAGACAAGCCGACCGGCTGGCTGCCGCGGGCTTCGTCGCGTTGGCGCCTGATCTCTATCACGGGCAGGTCGCCGGGCACGATGAGATGGACAAGGCCTCGCATCTGATGCAAAGCCTCCCGGCGGATCGAGCCGCGCGCGACATGAGCGGCGCCGTCGACTTTCTCCGCACGCACAAGGCGGTCACCGGCAAGGGCATTGGCGTCGTCGGCTTCTGCATGGGTGGCATGCTGGCGTTCATCATCGGAGCCAATCGTCCGGATGCGGTGAAGGCCGTTGTCCCCTTCTACGGGTTCCCTCAAGGGTCGGCCGAGCCGGACTGGTCGAAACTGTCGGCCAAGGTGCAGGGGCACATGGCGGAGAACGACAGCTTCTTCTCGCCCGAGGCCGCTCACGCGCTCGAGAAGAAGCTGCGCGGGATGGGAAAGGATGTGACGTTGACGGTCCACCCAGGCACCGGGCACGCGTTCATGGGTCCGCATAACGCTTTGGGGACGCTCAACGAGAAGCTGGCCGCGCAGATCTGGCCGGGCGTCATGTCGTTCTTGAAGGAATCCCTGGTGTAATGCCGGTCCTCACGGACCGGCCGGACAGTTCGGAACTCGCCTCCCGTACAAACCGTATCCACCCGCATGAAGCTTCAGACGCTCTCGGCTGTACTGGCCACCTCCCTGTTGCTTCCTGCCTGTGGCGTGAACGTCGATCGTGACGACCAGGGCCACCGGACCAAGGTCGACATTCACAGCCCGTTCGGCAACGTCAACGTACGCACTGACGTCGACGCATCGGCGACCGGCCTGCCTGTCTATCCGGGCGCGCGCCCTCTCCGTAACCGGCGCGATGAACCGGAAAGCGCCGACGTGAACGTTGGCAATTCGTGGTTCGGCGTGAAGGTCGTCGCCCTCCGGTTCGAGCACGACGATGCGCCCGAGCCGATCGTCGAGTACTACAAGAGCGCATTGAAGACGTACGGCGACGTTCTCGAGTGCCACGGCAACATCGACTTCAGACACGGGTCGCATGCGCCGGTCTGCAAAGAGCGCGAACGATCGCGCGAAACTCAGTTGGTCGTCGGCAGCGAGGAACGCCACCGCCTCGTGGTCGTCAAACCACGCGGCAGTGGTTCGGAGTTCTCGGCGGTCTACATTCAGACGCGCGGCACGACTTAGTGGGATGTATCAGCGACTTCCAGAGCGGCCCGCCCGTTGGTTGGCCCGCCGACTCGCGGTCGCGACAACGGAGCGACCGCTACAGAAGTGACCCAAACAGTCCACTAGGTCATGCGCTCGGCGGCGTCGAGAAGTCGCTGCTGAAGATGACGTATTCGATCAGCCACTGACCGTTCTGCTTCTGGAATACCCACAGAAACTTGCCTCGATCCCGCTTGGCCGCGCCTTCCTTCGGCGTCAGATTCAACCGGTAGTCGCCGCTCGCGTAGGCCAGGGTGCCCTGACCTGAGATGTCGGCGGCCGTAATCTCGAGATCGGACGCGCCTTCGCCGAACCGATCGGCGTAGTACTGCTCGACGAATCGGCGTCCACGCATGAGTGCCCGGTTTGGGGGCATCACCACACCAGTTGTCGAGTAAAGGGCCGCGGCCTTACCTGGATCCTTGGCATTGAAAGCGGTTCGGAGCTCTTCGATTACCTGGGAGATGCGGGTGGCGTCGGACCTGTCGAATCGAGGGCCAGAATCCCCACAGCTGACGAAGACGGTGCTGATTACACATGTAACGAGGACGAGTGTGCGCATGGGTTCACCTTTTGACAGCTGAGTATCGTAACGCGAACAGGGCCTCGTACGATGGTCGAGCTTGGCCCACAGCTCTAGCTGGTAGACTGTGAGTAGACTGGAGCCGTGGCTGGATTGGACGATTACAATCTCAATCTCAACCGGATCCCTGATCGTGACCGGATCGAAGACGTGGACCGGCCGTTCGACCTCATCGACGAGCCGATCGATTCGTATCCGTCCTACTCCGTTCCGAATCGCACCGGCTGGCTGATCGGTGTCGTGGTCATCCTCGCGATCGCGGGCACGGTCGGCTACGTTTTGTGGAAGCAGCGGGTCTCATCACCTGCCGCCGTCACGACAACGCAACCAGCGCCAGCCGCGCCGCAGCCCGCCGCCGAACAGCCGGCGACTCAGCCAGCGGTCGTCGGCGAAAACATTTCTCTTCCGCCGCTGGCGGAGAGCGACTCAATCGTTCGCGAGCTCGTCGGACGGCTGTCGTCGCATCCGTCCGTCGCGGCGTGGCTCGCCACCAAGGGGCTCATCTCGAACTTCGCTGTCGTCACGCTCAGTATTTCAGAAGGTCGCCTGCCCAAATCGAGCCTGCAGTCAATGGCGCCACGAGATCCATTTCTCGTGACCCGCTCGGGAACGGCGGTGACGCTCGACCCGAGGAGTTATCAGCGCTACAACAAGTATGCGGAGGCCATCCAGGGTCTCGATGCGCTGGGGACCGCGCGTTTGTACGCGACGCTGAAGCCGCGCATCAACGACGCGTACAAGGAGCTTGGCTATCCGGACGCAGACTTCGATCGTGTTCTCGAGAGAGCCATTGGCGAGTTGCTGAGAACACCGATTCTCGAAGGCACGGTGCCATTGCAACGGAAGGCTGTGTCGTATACCTACGCCGATCCGCGTCTGGAGTCACTGTCAGCGGCGCAGAAGCAATTCCTGCGAATGGGGCCGAGAAACGTGCAGGCGGTGCAAACCAAGCTGCGCGAGATCGCGATGCTGCTCGCGCTGCATCCCGACACGGCGCCGAGCAGCGCTCGCCGTTAATCGCGCGGAGCGCCGCTCAGCTCCGCCTGTTGCCAGTTCGTGGCGGAGGACGGTAGATGCCATCCGCCGTCCGAATCAAGAGACGTTCGGCCACGAGTTGATCGAGCACGCGCTGGCAAATGTCTTCAGGCACACCAAAGAGGCGCCGGGCCTCGGCGCACGTGACCCACAGCCCGGGCATGTCACGGAATTCCGCGCGGAACCGCTCGACGAGCGCCGCTCTCGAGGTGTTGTTGCGGCGGTCCACCTCACCGGCGCGTCGATCGTCCCGGAATGGGTCCGGCTTGCGTGGCTGGTCTGTTGAAGGAACGGTACTGCCCGTTGCCCGCTGGACGGACCAGCCGTGCGGCATGGCATGGGGCCGCTCCCGTCGGTCCTTCATTGGCTGGCCCATGTTCGTAAACGAGTCACCTTGAAGCGCTGCCGCATCGCCTGCTGCGTTGCAGAGTGCACTCCGCAAGCACGCGCGAGGGGAACGCTCAGTATGACCAAACGCTGAGAGACGCGAAATCGGGCTTTCCCCTAAATGACGATCAGGGCCGCTCGATCCAGCTGGTTGCGTATCGAACGAGATCCAAGGCGCTCTTGAGGTTCAGTTTCGCTTTGATGTTCGATCGATACGTCTCGATGGTCTTCACACTCACGCCGAGATCGTCGGCGATCTCGGCAGTGCTCGAACCACGCCCGACTCGTTCGAGCACCTGGATCTCGCGATCCGTGAGCGTCGCCAGTTGATCCGTAGGCGCTGAGGTCGCCCCTCGAAGGCCCGCGAGCACCTGCTGCGCAACGGTATCGCTGACGTACACTTTCCCGGCAACGACTTCGTGGATCGCGCGGACCAATCCTTCGATCGCCTCGTGCTTCTGGAGATAGCCTCGCGCGCCGGCACGAAGCGCGCGCTGCGCAAACAGTGATTCGTCGTGCATCGAGAGGACGAGGATTGGAAGGGTCGGATACTCCTCGTGAAGCTCTTTGATCAGTTCCAATCCGCTGGTCGATCCGAGCGAGAGATCGACAATTGCCAAATCGACGTGCGACGAGCGGCAGGCGCTCAGGGCCGCGTCGGGTGTATCGGCCTCCGCGCACACGGAGAGATCGGGTTCGGCTGCGATCATCTGCCGGATCCCGAGGCGCACGACCGGGTGATCGTCGACGACGAGCACGCGGGTCTGACGCACGGGTTTCTTCACAGGTAGCGTCATAGGACTGGTCCCTCTTTCAGAGGAGGTATGGCTTGATGTGGCGTATCGCGAAGCAGACAGGTGACCACCGTACCTTCATTAGGCGCAGATTCGATCGTCAGGCTTGCACCGATCGATTGCGCCCGATAACGCATGATTCGAAGGCCCACTCCTTGATCCTCTCGACGGCGTGGCTGCAGCCCATGTCCATCATCTGACACCGTCAGGATCGTCGTCCCCGGTTCGGCAGCGAGTCTCACGATGATGCTATTCGCGTTCGCATGTTTCAACGCATTCGAGACCGCTTCCTGCGCAATCCGATAGAGCTCGGTCGCTATTCGATTGTCCCGCACGAACACGCGGCCCGTCTCCTCGACGGTGCATCGGATCCCTGACAACGGCGTGGTCGTGCTGACCAGGCGCCGGAGGGCGTGAGCCAATCCGGTGGCATCAATCTCCACTGGAAAGAGACCTCTCGAGAGCCGGCGGACCTGATCCAGTGATTCCCGTGCCTGGCGGGCAATCTCATTGACGACCTCGACGACGTCCGTGTCACCCTCTCCAAGGCGTTTGCTCAGACCTGTGCTCAACATGCCGATCGCCGTCAACTGCTGACCGATCGAGTCATGCAGCGTGTGAACCAGGCTCTGCTGCTCGCGCCAGACCAGGGCCGCCGCCTGACTCATCGTGCGCTCGCGATCGATGACGCCACTGATCTGTGCGCCGACATCGGCAATGAGGTGTGTCACCTCGGAACCGGCCCGCTGCGCTGTCGTCGACAGCAGCTCGAGCACGGCGATCGTCTCCCCCCTGACCGACAGCGGCACGACGACAGCGCTCTTGAGACCGAGCTGCCTGATGACCTCGCGCTTCGACGGGTGGAGACGAATCAGAGCTTCCTGATCGCCGATCCAGATCGGCTTTCCGTCGGCGTACACCCGTCCTGGTACGCCGTCGCCTCGCGACAATCGCCCCGGTGTACCGCGACCAAAGGCACTGAACGGTTCGCCCTCGAGGTGAGTGATAACCGGGGCGAGCGAACCGGGTTCCCCTTCCGCTGGCAAATAGATCGAACCAACCTGCCATTTCTCCGCGGCGCAAATGCACCGGAGTATGCCATGCAACGCATCGTCCCAGTTGGAGGCATCGCTGATGGTGCGTGCGACGTCATGGAGGAGCAACAGATGACGGGTCCGATCGCGGATGTGCTCTTCGAGCGTCCGGTTCAACAGGCGGAGCTCCTGTTCGGACGCCTTGAGCGCTGTGACCTCCGTAAACGTCACCACCACTCCCTGCGGCTCTCCTCTTTCACTCGTGTACGGAAGCATGCGCAGGACGAATTGACGGCCTTGATCGGCACGCACCGATCGCTCGGCGAGACCTCGAGTTCGCAGGACGGTCTCCGCTTCAACGGTGAGGTTGATATCCGGGATGCTGGTGATCACGTCACCGAGTGGCCGGCCAATGTCGAATGGAAGGAGGTTGAACAGCCGCATCGCCGCCATCGTCCACCGGCTGATGCACATGTGCTGATCGACGAACACCGCCGCGACGTCGGTGACCGCAAGCAGGTTCGCGAGATCGTCGTTGCGCGACACGAGCTCGCGGATGTTCTCCCGAAGTCGATCGTTGACGGTGCTCAACTCGGCATTCACCGCATGCAGCTGCGATGTAGAGTCTTCGAGCCTGGCGTTGGTCGCGCGCAGTTCCTCGCTCATCGAGCCCACCTGCGCGGTCGCGGCCTTCAGTTCCTTGCTGTTGGACTTGAGCTGTCGCGCCAGCACGCCATGGCGGCGCCTCGTGCTCTTCAACGCCGCCTCGAGGCGCCGCACGACGTCGCTCTGGGGCGCGTCGGCGTCTCGCTGGGTCCTCGTGCGAGAACCCGCCGTCGATGTCTCGGGCAGTCTCAGGCGCTTGGCCGGCATGTCGGAACCCGATTCGCCACGCGGAATCGTAGTCGATCACGCCCTTCACAATCACTCTGACTGCCCGTCAGCGCGAAACCTGCGTGGTATACTCGTGGTTCTGTACGTGCTCAGCTTCACGTCGCAGAGGCCAGGTAGCTCAGTTGGTAGAGCACGTGACTGAAAATCACGGTGTCGCTGGTTCGATTCCGGCCCTGGCCACCAGCCTTCGCTCGCCATCGGCGAGCTTCGGCTAGGCCACGCCGTTGGCGTGGGCCACGGTCAGCCGAGCGCCCGTCTCAGGCGAGGGCTGTCTCGCCGAAGCGGCGCAGCCGCGAAGGCGGACCGCGCACGCACGCTAAGGGTCTATGATCTGAGAGGCCACCGCTCCCTCAAGCCCCCGGATCACAATCGCCGTCCAGCCGCCACCTGCGACCGACGCAGTCAGGAGTATCCGTGTTTCGAACCTTCTTGTTCTCACTCGCGATCGCGCTCTGCGCCTGCTCCAAGGTGCCTGCCAACGCGTCCACGAATGCAGCTCAGGCGTCGGGTGCCGGTCAGTCACGAAGCGGCGCACCGGGGAGTGGCGCGCCCGCCGCAGCGCCGAAGCCTGTCCCGGCTCAGCTGCCCGACGTCGTCGCGCGCGTCAATGGCGAGCCGGTGACGAAAGCTGATTTCGAGCGCGCCCTTTCCACGCTCGAAGGGCGTGCCGGCGGTCCGGTGCCTGCGGAGCAGCGCGATCAGGTGTTCCGACGTCTCCTCGATCAAATCGTCGGTTACAAGCTGCTGACACAGGAGACGCAGACCCGTAAGGTCGACGTCCCCGCGAGCGAGATCGACGCGCGCGTGAAGGAGATTCAGGGGCAGTTCCCCTCAGAGGCGGCGTTCAAAGAAATGCTGACCGCCCGCAAGACGACGATCGAGCTGCTGCGCGCCGACGTCAAACAGGATCTCGCTGTCCAGAAGATGATCGAGGCGGAGATCGCTCCGAAGATCGCAGTCAAGCCAGAGCAGCTCGCCGACTTCTATGCGAAGAACCCGGACCAGTTCAAACAGCCCGAGCGGGTGCACGCCAGCCACATCCTGATCGGCGTGCCGCGTGACGCGGATGCCGCCGCCAAAACGCAGGCACACGCCAAAGCCGATCAGATTCTGAAAGACGTTAAAGCGGGCAAGGACTTCGCCACCCTGGCGAAACAGAACTCGCAGGATCCGGGCAGCGCGCCCAACGGCGGAGACCTCGGGTTCTTCCAACAGGGACAGATGGTCGGTCCGTTCAACGATGCCGCGTTCAAACTTGCACCGGGCGCGGTCAGCGATATCGTGGAGACCGAGTTCGGATTCCACATCATCAAGGTGATCGAGAAGCAGCCGGCGCGGACCGTCTCGCTGGACGAAGTCAAGCCTCAGCTCGAACAGTTTCTTCTGCAACGGAACCGTCAGGAACAGACCGACGGCTTCGTCAACGGCCTTCGTTCCAAGGGCAAGATCGAAATCTTGATCTGACCCCTGATCTGACCATGAGCGACAGCCTCCGGCTCGATGTCTGGCTGGACGTCGCGTGTCTGTTCAAGACGCGATCGGAGGCAAAGCGCGCCTGCGAAGGCGGGAAGATCGAGGTCAACGAGGGACCTGGCAAGCCAAACCGCGCGGTGCGCGAAGGCGATCGCATCCGCATCACGCGCGGCCAGGGCCGGTATCAGACGGTCATCGTCCGCATTGTGATCGATCAGCACGTCAAGAAGGCTGAGGCGCGCGCGCTCTACGACGACACCACACCCAAACCGACGCCCGCCGAAATCGAGATGCGACGCATGGATCGCGTGTATCGCGCGGCCGCCCGTGCCGCCGGCGCACCCGATCGCAATCGCCGGCGGCAGTTGCGTCGAATGAAGGAAGGCGGTTGACGCGGCATCGGGGCCTTGGGCATTGAGCATTCGGCATTGATAGGATCAATGCCGTGCCGCGCAACCAGGAAGTCATCCGGCAGTGGAAGCTGCTCCACGCGCTGGAGTCGTCCCGCCACGGCACCACCATCGATGCGCTCGCTCGAGAGCTCGAGGTCACGACCCGGACCATCCGCCGCGATCTCGCCGCGCTGCAGGAGGCGGGCTTCGCGTTGTACGACGAGCACGATGACGACGGCCGCGTGCGCTGGCGCATCGACGGACAGGTCCTGAGCGGTCTCGAAACCGGCTTCACGCTCGCCGAGTTGTGCGCGATGTATCTGAGTCGGAACCTGCTCGAGTCGGTGGCTGGCACTCCCTTTCAACGCGATCTGACCAACGCGTTCGCGCGCCTCGAGAAGATGCTGTCGCCGCGCATGCGGACATTCCTCGATCGCCTGCCATCGGTGCTGGCGGCCAAGCCCGGCCCCCGCGCCCGGGGCGGGGACTCGTCTCCCGACATCGTCGGCCGCCTGCTCGAAGCCACCCTCCACTTCCGTGCGGCCACCATGCGATACCACTCGGTGAAGAGCGCCCGCACGAAGGACTATCTCGTGCACCCGTACCGGCTCGCGTTCGCACAGGGCGGACTGTATCTGCTCGCGTGGGTGCCCGACTACGAAGACCTGCGCACGTTCGCGGTCGATCGGATCGGCTCGGTGTCGCTCGAGAAGCAGACGTTCACGCCCAAGGTGCCGATCGGTGACGATGTGTTCGCCAACTCGCTGGGCGTCAACACCGGACCTGCGGAACGCGTCGAGGTGGAGTTCGATCGACGAGTCGCTCCTTATGTGCGCGCGCGCGTGTGGCACGCGTCACAACAGATCCGCGAGGAAAGCGACGGGCGTCTGTTGCTCACCATGGACGTGTGTCACGATTGGGCGTTGCGGAGTTGGATCCTCGGATGGGGTCCCTTTGCCAGAGTGGTGTCGCCACCTGCCCTGGCCAGCGCGATCCAGACCGACCTCGAGTCGGCGCGCGGACAGTATCACGCATGATCAGACCAAGTCGGATCGCCATTGCCGTCGTCGTGCTGCTGCTCGCGCTGACCGCGCCGACGCTCCTCAGCTTCTACACCGACTGGTTGTGGTTCGGCGAGGTCGGCTACCAGTCGGTCTTTCTGACCATGATCCGGGCGCAGGGTCTGCTCCTGATCGGAGCGTTCGCACTCGCGGCGGCGTGGCTGGTGGCCAACATCTATTTGGCCGTGTCCGGCATCGGCGACTTGCGACCGGTCTTCACCACACGCGAGGGGCTCGAAGTCGCGCTTCCGGGTGGTCGACAGCTTCGGTCGCTCGGCCTGGGTATCGCCACACTGCTGGCCATGATCGTCGCGCTGTATGCGGCCGGTCACTGGGAAACGTGGCTGCTCTGGCGGAATGGCGTGACGTTCGGCGAGGCCGACCCGATTCTGGGGCGCGATGTCAGCTTCTACGTGTTCTCGCTGCCCTTTCTGCAGGGCATCCGCGGCATCGCGCAGGCACTCGTGATTCTCGCGGCGCTCGCCGCCGCGGCGCTCTATCTCGTCTCCGGCAGTCTGACCTCGGGATTCCCGGCGCGTCTGTCGATGAGCCGTCATGCGCGGCGGCATCTGTCACTCCTCGCCGCCGTGTTCTTCCTGCTGCTGGCGTGGGGCGCGTGGCTGCATCGCACCGAGCATCTCATCGAGACCTCAGGGCTTGTGTACGGCGCCAGCTATGCCGACGTCTACGGCCGCATGCCTGCGGCATTCCTCGTCATGGCCGCGTGCGTGATCGGCGCCGCGCTCTCGGTCGCGCAGGCGTTCGGTGATCGGAACTGGCCGATTCCAGCGGCGATCGGCCTGTATCTGGCCGCCGCGGTCGGCAGCGAAATCTACAGCTCGGCGTTGCAGCGCTTCGTCGTGACACCCAACGAGCAGGAGCGCGAGACGCCGTTCATCCAGCACAACATCCGCGGCACGCGTCGCGCCTTCGCCCTCGACGGCGTCGAAGAGCGCGAGCTATCGGGAGACGCGCGCCTCACGCGCGACGACATCGCGCGCAACTCGGCCACGCTCGACAACGTGCGGCTCTGGGACCACGCGCCGCTGCTCGATACCTTCGGACAGATTCAGGAAATCCGCACCTACTACGAGTTCGCGTCGGTCGATAACGATCGGTACCGCATCGGCGGGGCGCTCCGGCAGGTGATGCTCTCGGCGCGGGAGCTCAACTCGATGAACCTCCCGAGCCGCACCTGGGTCAACGAGCGGCTCACGTATACCCACGGGATTGGGTTGACACTCGGACCGGTCAACCAGGTCACGAGCGAAGGACTGCCGGTCCTCTTCATCCGCAACATTCCGCCGGAAACGATCCCCGACTTACCGATCAGTGAGCCGAGCATCTACTTCGGCGAGCGCGCGAACGAGTGGGTCATCGTCAACACGAACACGCCCGAGTTCCACTTCCCGCGCGGCGAGAACAATGAGACCACGCACTACACAGGCCGCGGCGGCGTGCCGTTGACCTCGCTGTGGCGGAAACTGCTCTTCGCGGTGCGCTTTGGCTCGTATCAGATCGTGCTCAACGACGGCATCGGCCCCGAGAGCCGCATCCTCTTCAACCGCAACATCCGGCAGCGTGTCTCCACGATCGCGCCGTTTCTCGCCTTCGACCAGGATCCGTATCTCGTGCTGGCAGGTGGACGCCTGTACTGGCTGTTCGACGCCTACACCACGAGCGCGCAGTATCCGTATTCGACGCCGGCCGGCCAGGTGAACTACATCCGCAACTCCGTGAAGTTCGTGATCGACGCGTTCGACGGCACGACGACGGCCTACCTTGCCGACCCGCGCGATCCGATTGCAGCGACCTACGCGCGGATCTTTCCCGGCATGCTGAAGCCGCTGGCGTCGATGCCGCCGGAGATCCGGGCACACGTGCGATACCCCGAGGACATCTTCGCGCTGCAGTCGCAGGTCTACGCGACATTTCACATGACGCAGCCGTCGGTGTTCTACAACCGCGAGGATCAGTGGGAGATACCGGCAATCGGCGACGGCCGCGAGAACGAGCGGATGCAGCCCTACTACACGATCATGCGGCTCCCCGGCGAGCGCGACGCGGAGTTCATCCAGATGCTGCCGTTCACGCCACGCCGCCGGGACAACCTCGCGGCCTGGCTGGTGGCGCGCAGCGACGGGGAGCACTACGGACGCCTGCGGGTCTTCCGGTTCCCGAAGCAGAACACCGTGTTCGGCCCACGGCAGGTGATCGCGCGGATGCTGCAGGACCAGGTGATCTCGCCGCAGATCACGCTGTGGAATCAGCAGGGTTCACAGGTGATCTGGGGCACGCTGATGGTGATCCCGGTCGAAGAGGCGCTCATCTACGTTCGCCCGCTGTATCTGCGTTCGTCAGGCGGGCGCATCCCCGAGCTCACGCGGGTCATCGTCGCCTTCGATAATCGCATCGTGATGGAAAACACGCTCGAGGCCGGTCTCGCGCGCCTGTTTGGCGGAAGCGCTCCGCCGCGCGAGCCGTCGACGCGCGAGACACAGGCAGAGGGCACTCCTCAGACCGCGGCAAGCGCTCCTGCCCA
>DATFRP010000053.1:0-14899 GCA_035263125.1 Vicinamibacterales bacterium | reverse complement strand
GTCTTGTCGAACACCGGCTTACCCACGTTCAGCCGCAGCAGGCCCGCGAATTCCGGCATCGACATTCGCGTGGCATCAATCCGCTGAACGCCCTCCGCCGTCGTCCGCAATTCCCAGAACGAGCGTGCCGTAATCCTGCGGTAGCCGATCTCCTCGGGTATCAGAATGCTCCGACTCTTCCCGCTCGGGCTCTCCGTCGTACTGTCGTTCGTCAAGCGTGGACCGGGTGCATTGCTGAAGTCCTTTTCGAGTTCATCCACGGCCTCCACTTCGCGCATCTTGACGCCGTCCTTCCCGACGACCAGCTCGTACCCTTGAATGCGGCGTGGTTCAGTGTGCGCCACCAGCCCGAAGCGATCCTTGAGCAGTGTTTGCAGCATCTCCGGGAGCAGCGCGGCGGTCGCGCCTGCCGGATACGTCGCCTGAATGTCGAATCGCGCCTCTATCGTCCAGTCCGGGATCGACGCTTCGGTGACGTCCGTGATTCGAAACGCGATGAAGACCACGGTGCGCAGCGGTGTGTTCACGAAGTCGATTCGCGTCGGCAAGACGCGCTGGGCCATCGGCGTGCGCTGGACTGATGGGCGAACCGTTGCAGCCTCAAACGCGAGCTTGCCAGCGTTCTGAGCTGCCAACGAGATTCCGAGGGCCGCCGCGATCACTGCGATAGCACCGCATCTGACACACATCACGTCGACCTCCGGGCTGCTCGCATGCTACAGCCCCCTTTTTGGGGGTTCAACGAAGATCGATGTCGCTCACGGAATCGACGGTATGCAACCGTCCCTCGGCACGGTGACCGATCGACTTGCGTACGGAACTGTGGTAGTTCTGTCACCCCGCTACGGCCGACAGGATTCGTCGTGGCCGCCTCCCCCGCGCGTGTGACTCCGAGTGGGACACGTAATGATGATGCGAGTTTTTCAAGACCTCTGGATTGGCGCGCGAATCCTGTCGCGCAACTGGCGACTGTCGGCTGTCGTCGTGCTGACCATCGCCGTCGCTGTGGGTGCCACCACGGTGGTCATGAGCTTTGTCAGTCCGCTGTTCTTGAAAGCGCTGCCATTCCCCGATGCCGCTCGCCTGTATCGGCTCGAGCCGATTGACGCAGCGGGCAAGCGCGTGTGGGTCTCGGTGCCGACGTTCCTCGACTGGCAGCGATCGCTGACGACGCTGCAGCTGGCTGGCCTGACGATCTTCGATTTCAACGTCTTCGGCGACAGTCGGCCCGAATCGATTCTGGCAGCGCGCATCACGCCGCACTTCATCGAGACGCTCGGCTTGCGCCTCGCCGCCGGACGGTCGTTCACTGACGAGGACCACCGCGCCAGCGAACCGCGCAGCGTGATCCTCACCTATCCCTTCTGGCAGCAGCGCTACGGCGGCGACTCTCGGATCATCGGGCGCACGATCGATCTCTCCGGCCCAGCCTTTCTCGCCGACAGCAGCGGACCGTATCGGGTCGTCGGCGTCCTTGCTCCCGATGTCTGGCTTTTCTACAAGCGCCTCGAGATCGTGATCCCGCTGCGGGTGTCGCCCGAGCAATTGGCCCGCAGGAACCGGGGTGCGATCGAGACGGTGATCGGCAGGCTCGCGCCGGGTATGTCGCCCGACGCCGCCAGCGCTCAGTTGACGACCGTCGTGCGGCACCTGTCGGAGCAGTACGGCTCGTCTGAGCCGGTGGCGCACGCCGCGGCCGTTCAGGCCCAGGCGGCACAGTTCGAAGAGTTCCGGGCTCGCGTTCTGCTGGTGCTGGTCTCGGCGGCACTCATGTTCCTGCTGGCTACGCTCAACATCGCCGCGGTCCTCGTTGCTGTCGCCGTCGCGCGACAGCGGGAGTTTGCCGTGCGCGCCACGCTCGGCGCATCGCCAGGAACGCTGTTCCGGCAGACGCTTGTCGAGAGTGCCATCCTGGGATTGGTCGGTGGCACCGCCGGACTCCTGTTGGGCCAGATCGGGACATCGGTGTTCCGCACCGTCGTACCGAGCGCGCTGGTGTCGCTAGTGCCAGGCGCCATCGACGCCATCCGCGTCGACCGCCAGGTCATCGAAGTGGTGGCGGTTACCGAGGTGTTCATGGCGATCGTCTGCGCCGTCGTCACGTTCGCAGCGACCGGCGGCATGCGGATCGAATCGACGCTGCGATCGGCGTCGCGCGGCACCACCGACGCGCCGAAGTACACGCGCCTGCGGATGGTCACGCTGTCGGCGCAGCTCGCGCTTGCCGTCGGTCTGGTCGTCACCACCTCGATCCTGTCGGCGTCGCTGGTGCGGCTGCAGGCGGTCGATCTCGGCGTCGACTCCAGTCACCTCGTGGCCTACTGGGTCAATCCGGACCCGCGGCGGTACGCATCGACGCAGCAACGCGACGATTTGTTCGAGCGGATCGTCCAGCGCGTGCGCGCGATCCCCGACGTGCAGTCCGCCAGCGCCATCAGCAATCCGATCACGCAGGATCGCGACAAGACCCGGGTGGCCGCGGATGACGCCGCGGAGCAGGCCGAAGCCGCGACGACGGAAGCCTACGTGCGCGGCATCGACCCCGACTACTTCCGAGTGATGGGGATGCCGCCGCCGGTCGGCCGGGCGTTCGGCCCCGGCGACACCGAATCGACTTTTCCCGTCGCGATCGTCAGCCGCGCGCTCGCCGAGCAGCTGTGGCCGGACCGCAATCCGATCAGCCAACGGCTGCGGACCGACGGCGACAATTCATCCGAACCGGCCCTCACCGTCGTCGGCGTTGCCGCCGACGTGCGGCGGATCCCTCAGGAACCGTCGGCAGCGATGGTGTATCGCCCGCTGCGACAGCGCCCCACGCCCTGGTTGTACGTGATGGTTCGAACGCGCAACGAGACCGCCGACGTCACCCGCACGGTGAGGAACGCGGTGGCGGCGGAGGATCCGCGGCAACCGATTGAGGGCCCTTACGTGATGTCGAAGTGGGTCGCCGACATGACCGCCCCGTTGCGCTTCGTTGTCATGGTCGGGCTCAGCTTCTCGGTCCTCGGAACGCTGCTGGCCCTCGTCGGCGTCTACGCGCTGACCGCGGACCTGAGCCAGCGCGCGGCGCACGACATCGGCATCCGGAAAGCGCTCGGCGCCACCACCGCCGGGATCGTCCGCCTGTACATGGTCCGCTCGGCGCGCATCGCCGCACCCGCCGTGGTGACCGGCGCTGTCGTCGGCACGGCCATCGTCCGCGTCCTTGCCAGTCAGCTCGAAACCGTCGTGTCGTCGCAGCCGTGGGTAACCGCGGTCGTCGTCGCGGTGTTCTCCGCGCTGGTCGGCCTGGCGACATACGTTGCATCGCGCAGCGCCGCCGAGGCCGATCCCGCCGTAGCAATGCGTGCCGACTAGCTCCCCTGGAAGCGTGACAATGAGTCGAGCTCCAACATGAGGCTCTGCGGGCTGGCCGCCAGTATGTTTCTCGTCGTCGCTCCGCTGTTCGCGCAGCGAGACGATCCAGGGCCGACGCTGCGCTTCGAGGTCGCCTCGATCAAGCCGGCGCCGATCCCCGTGGACGTGCGTTCCCAACTGCAGTCGGTGGGAGGCGCCTGTGCGCTGCCATTCCTGGAGCGATCGGGCAACCGCGTTCACATTCCGGTGAGCCAGCTGTGCGGCCTGATCCGCGTGGCGTACGACGTGGCCGATTATCAGGTGATCGGGATCCCGAACCGCGAGGCATCGATCTACTTCGAGATCGAGGCACGGGGCGACAGCGGACGCGCGCCCAGCCTCGACGACACACGATTGATGCTGCAGGCGATGCTCGCCGAACGCTTTCAGCTGCGCGTCCATCGCGAGGCTCGCGACATGCCGATCTACGCGCTCACCATCGCGAAGGGCGGACCCAAAGCAGCGGCCTGTTCGAATCCTGAGGCGCCGAGCGTCTACTCGCCTGGATTCATCGTCAGTTGCAAACCACCGATGCCGATGACGCGGATCGCACAGTTCCTGAGCCGTGAAACCGGCCGGCCCGTGATCGACAGGACCGGACTGGGCACGTACGCATTCGAGCTCCATTGGCTGCCCGAGGCGGCGCCGCCGCAGCCCGACTCACCGCCCGTGCTCTTCACGGCGATCCAGGAACAACTCGGGCTCACACTCGAGCCTCAACGTGGTCCGATCGACAGCATCGTCGTCGATCACGCTGAGCGACCGAGCCCCAACTGATGCCCGATGGATCGGTGTACGCAGGTTTCATGAGTACGACGTTTCCCGCCCTCCTGCTCCGCGGCCGTTGCGAGGCCCCGAACTCCCCTCCTCTCGCGCGTTAGTGCCTCCCTTCCACAATCGACTCTTGAATGTCGCACCGCTCACAGCACGCTTCACTCCGGCAAGGCAGCGCAGCTCTGTGCCACGGCCAAGAGTTCGACGCCGTGAGCAGACAGCCGTTCGAACAGGAACTCCGCGTCTCGGATATCGCCGATCCGCCAGCACAAGACCAGGTCGAACGCGGATGTAGCGGCAGCGTCAAGGAGGCGTTGCCTGTCGCCCTCTATGACCGTCACTATCCAGTCCATGTTGTCGGCGTATCGTTGCATTGCGGCCCGCTGGTTCGCCGCAAGACGTGAATCAGCGTTGGAGATATAGATGGCGACGCGCCGCGTCGACAACGCCAGTGGATACTCCGTCCGCTCGGTCACAGGCCCTGCTGATAGTAGCGCGCTCGCGTGGGTGCCCGCCTTGGCGGTCACTGTGTTGCAGTGGCGTCTGCCGCCGCCACAGTCGATGGCATCGATCGCATACAGGCCCCCATTCAATCAACGCGAAGCGCGCAACACCCGTCTAAGCCGCATGTCTCTGCCACACGACATTCGCCATGCGTTCCGGCTGATTCGCAAAGCGCCGTGGTTTACCGCGGCGTCGGTCTGCGTGCTCGGTCTCGGCATCGGGGCGACGACGGCCATTTTCAGTCTGGCGGATCGTCCGAGCGGATCGGACGCGTCCGCCAGGCGCTGGTCGTCGCCGAGATCGCCATCGCGCTGCTGTTGATGACTGGTGCAGGTCTGCTCGTCCGCACTCTGATGTCCTTGAACGACGTCGATGCCGGCTACCGGGCCGAGAACGTCGTCGCGATGAACATCCGCCTGCCCTTTCGACGGCTGGTGTTCGCCATGCCCGGCGAGATCGAGTCGTACTGGCGCTCGATCGAACGCGAGGTCGCGACCGTGCCTCAAATCCGCGTCGCCTCCCTCGGTCTCGATCTGCCGTTGTCGGGTCTCGGGATGCGTCAGACATTCGAGATCGTCGGAAATCCCGTTCCGGATCCGGCCAACCGGCCACTGGCTCAGTACCACATCGTCGGCGCAGGCTACTTCGACGCACTCGGCGTTCCGCTCGTGCGCGGTCGTGTCTTCACTGACCGCGACTCGGAAACGGCGCCGGAGGTCTGTATCGTCAGCGACGCGTTCGTGCGACGATTCCTGGCTGGCCGCGAGCCGATCGGAGCACGTGTCGCAATCGGAGTTCCCGGTATCCGCGCCCGAATCGCAAACCGTGAGATCGTCGGCGTCGTGCGGCACGTGAAGACACGGCCGGACGAGGCCTCGGACAGCGTCTATCAGATCTACGTTCCCACCGCGCAGAGCCCGTGGATCATGGCCAACCTGATCGTGCGCACGGATGGCGACCCGCGTCAGGTGGTCGAGCAGGTGAAGCGTGCGATTGCCCGCGTCGATCCGACTCAGGCCGTCTCACAGGTGCGGACGATGGCGCAGGTCGCGGCGTTGTCAACCGCACGTCCACGACTGCGGGCACAGCTCGTCGTCGCCTTTGCCGCGCTGTCGGCGCTGCTCGCTGCCGTCGGCATCTTCAGTGTCTTGACGTTCATGGTGCAGCAGCGGGCGCGCGAGTTGTGCGTCAGGCTCGCCGTTGGAGCGAACGCCCGCGACCTTCTGCGTCTCGTGCTTGGCAGTGGACTGAAGCTGACCGCGATCGGCGTGGCGATTGGCGTCGCGGCGTCGGCGGCGCTTGTGCAATCGCTCGCGACGCTGCTCTTCGGTGTCCCGCCGCTCGATCCGCTGACGTTCGTCGTCGCGCCGCTGGCACTGACGTGGGTTGCGTTGCTCGCGTGCCTGGCGCCAGCGGTCCGCGCGCTGCGCGCCGATCCGGTGGCAGCGCTTCGCGCAGAGTGACGCGCGACGTTCAGGTACCTGCAATATGACCCGTTATACGATCCCCCGACTTCCCCTACGGCTCCCTACGGCACAGCAGCGCGCTTTCGATTGCGACTCAGTTCATGCGAGCACTCGTTTGACGGGCGCCACTCTCACCTCGGCGCCTTGCGCAACGGCAGCGCGCCTGCGAGCGCGAACGAGCAGGACCGGGCAAGGCGCCACTCGCGCGACCTGCTCCGCGACGCTGCCGATCAGCGCGTGCGCGATCCCGGTGCGACCATGCGTGCCCATGATGATCAAGTCGGCGTCGCACAAATCCGCGTAGCGCACGATCTCCTCAGCCGGCGCGCCGACGCGTAACGCGTATTCAGGGCGCAGCTGCTCGAGTTCGTCCTTCGTCAGAAACGATGACAGCCGCTCGCGCGTCGCTGTCTCGAATCGTCCGAGCGGATAGTTCGCCTCGAAGTGCTCCCCGGTCTTCCCTGGCACATGCATCAGATAGAGGCGCGCGCCCAGGGCGAGAGCCATCTGCGTTGCGTAGTGGAGGGCCGCATCAGACGTCGGGCTGAAGTCCGTTGGAACCAGAATGCTTCTCGCGACCATGACCACACCTCCGGAGCACGCACGAGCAAGCCGTGTGCCCGAGGCCGATTCACAGCAGGTGGAGTTTCCCGCAGGCTCCTCGGTTGTGGCCGTGCGAGACAGCGCGGGGGCGAGTGCGGAATAGTGCGCGGCGGCATCGAATAATCCGCGCGGCACGGTCGGCGGGAACGGGTGTTATGGCGCGGGGGTCAGTCCGTGGCGGCGCATGATCTCGGCCATCTTCGCGCGGTCCGGCGGTCCACCGCCCGCCGCATTGATGACCTCGGCAGCCTCGCGGAAATACTGAGGGCCGAGCGCCGCTGGCGTGATGACACACAGTGCCTTCACGTCCTGGCCGCCGTTGTTGTCGAATCGGTGAACGGCGCCCCGCCGAATACACAGCGCCTGCCCCGGCCCGACGTCGATCCTCGTGCCGTCGACGGTCCACGTCAGCACGCCCTCGATGCCGTAGATCGTTTCCTCGTAGTGATCGTGGCTGTGCGCCGGTGCCGTCAGCCGCTGCGCTGCGGGCACCATGAGCTCAAAGACGGCCACACTGCCGGTCGCGTCTTCTCCCGAGATCAGGAAGCGCACGGTCAGGGGGCCGAGGCGGATGGTTTCGTCTGAGGGATTCGTCTGCATGTTGGCAGTCTACGACCTGACGACCGCTGAACGGTTTCTTGCAAGCCGTTCGTCCACCAGCGTGACGATCTCGTCCAGCGTGTCCGCGCAGCAGATGAGGGTTTGCCAAGACCTTCAGGCGGTCTAAAGTAGACGTTTATTGACGCGCGGGCCGAGGCCCTCGCGGAAACGATGCCCACTCAGTTTCTGGGCTTTTTATTCGCAGGGCGTTCTGAGGATAGAATCCTGCTCCCGACTTCAACATCTCAAGGAAAGAGGCACTCATGGGGAAAGCCCTCGATGGCGTTCGCGTCCTGGACATGACGCACGTGCAGTCTGGACCGACCTGCACCCAGATTCTGGCCTGGTTCGGAGCCGACGTGATCAAAGTCGAGCGACCTGGTGAGGGCGATCCGACGCGCGGCCAACTGCGTGACATTCCGGGCGTTGACAGCCTGTATTTCACCATGCTGAACGGGAACAAGCGCGCCATCACGTTGAATCCCAAGACCGAAGCAGGCAACAAGATCTTCGCCAGGCTCATCGAAAAATGTGACGTGATGGTGGAGAACTATGCGCCGGGGGCGATCGATCGCATGGGCTTCCCGTGGGAGAAAATCCAGCAGATCAATCCGCGAATGATCTATGCCTCGGTCAAAGGATTCGGGCCCGGCCCTTACGAGGACTGCAAGGTCTATGAAAACGTCGCGCAGTGCACAGGCGGTGCGGCTTCCACGACCGGGGAGATCGATCGAGTCCCTCTGGTGACCGGCGCCCAGATTGGCGATTCCGGTACCGGCATCCACCTTGTTGCCGGAATCCTGGCGGCTCTCCTCCAGCGCGAAAGAAGCGGGCGCGGTCAGCGAGTCACCTGCGCAATGCAGGACGCGGTGCTGAATCTGTGCCGGGTAAAGTTACGCGACCAGCAGCGGCTGGGTCACGGCCCGCTCAAGGAGTATCCGCAATATCCCAACGGGACATTCGGCAGCGCCGTCCCCCGCGCTGGCAACGCCTCCGGTGGAGGTCACCCGGGCTGGATCGTCAAGTGCAAGGGCTGGGAGACCGATCCGGACGCGTACATCTATGTCATCGCCCAGGCGCAGGCGTTTCCGACACTGGCCAAAGTCATTGGCCATGCCGATTGGCTCGAGGATCCGAACTTCAACACACCGGATGCGCGCCTTCCCAGACTGTCTCAGGTGTTCGCTGAAATCGAGAAGTGGACCATGACGATGAGCAAGATGGAGGTCATGGCAACGCTCAACCCGTTGAACGTTCCGTGCGGCCCGATTCTCTCGATGAGGGAGCTCGCCGAGGAGCCTTCCCTTCGCAACACCGGAACCGTCGTCGAAGTCGAGCATCCCAAGCGCGGTAAGTATCTGACCGTCGGCAACCCGATCAAACTCTCGGATTCACCAACCGAGGTGTGCCGATCGCCGCTGTACGGAGAACACACCGAAGAAGTGCTCCGCACCCTCGTGGGCCTGAACGACGAAGACATCCAGGCGGCGCGTCAACAGGGCGCGATCTGAGGTCGAACAGTGACTTACGACGTACTCATTCTCGGCGCCTCTTACGGCTCGCTGTTCGGGACCAAGCTGTTGATGGCCGGCCATCGCGTGTCGATGGTGTGCACCAGGCCCACAGCCGACTTGATCAATCGCGAGGGAACGATCGTCCGGTTCCCGATCAAAGGTCGTGGGGCACCACTCGACATCGCATCGAAGAAGCTGTCGGGAACACTGTCCGCCGCCACGCCTGACGCCGTTGATCCAGGCAGGTTCGATCTGATCGTGCTCGGCATGCAGGAGGCGCAGTACGGTGCGAGCGGAGTTCGCGAGTTGATGGGTCGAGTCGGGCAATCACGCAAGCCCTGCCTGGCAATCATGAACATGCCGCCGTTGCCCTATCTCGAGCGCATACCCGGACTCTCGACCGAAACGCTCGAGTCGTGTTACGCGGATCCAGGCGTGTGGAAGACATTCGATCCAGCGCTCACGACGCTCGCCAGTCCCGATCCACAGGCGTTCCGTCCGCCAGATCAGCCCAAGAACGTTCTTCACGTGGGATTGCCGACCAACTTCAAAGCGGCGCGCTTCGATGGATCGGAGAGCACGACGATGCTTCGAGCCCTCGAGGCCGACATTGAAGCGGCGCGATTCGATCCAGGTGACGGCGCCATCGAGATTCCGGTCAAGCTCAAAGTTCACGACTCGGTTTTTGTGCCGTTGGCCAAGTGGCCGATGTTGATGACCGGCAACTATCGCTGCATCCAGCGCGACGACATGATTCCGATCAAGGACGCCGTCCACGCGAACATCGACAAGTCGCGCGAGGTCTACGACTGGGTGTGGAGGCTCTGTAACTCCCTCGGCGCCGACAATGACGACATGGTTCCCTTCGAGAAGTACGCGAAGGCGGCCGAGGGCCTGGGCAAACCCTCCTCCGCTGCACGTGCGCTTTTTGGCGGAGCCGAGTACATCGAGCGTGTCGACTGCCTGGTTCGGCGGATCGCCCGCCAACAGGGACTCGAATCCGACACGCTGGACGAGATCGTCACACTTGTGGACGAGCGACTTGCGAGGAATCGTTCAGCGGGAGTCAGGTCCTAGACGTCGTGATCAAACCGCGTCGACACCGGCCCGGGCGCACTGGCCATCTTGCGGGCTCGTGCCCCCTGAGACGCCGATCGCCCCAACGATCTTCCCGTCGATGACTATCGGGATGCCGCCTTCGACAGGTACCGCGCCTTCGAGTCCGAGCACGCGCCACCCGTCGCCGCCGGTTGCCAGCATTTCTTGAAACGCTTTCGTCGGACGTTTGAACCGTGCCGCAGAGCGCGCCTTGCCGATGGCTATGATGACGCTGCCAGCCTGCGTCGCGTCCATTCTCTCGAAATAGACCAGGTCACCAGCGCCATCCACTACAGCGACGGCCATCGCCCAATTGTTCCTGGAGGCTTCGGCCAGGGCTGGCGCCGCTACCTTCTTCGCAACGTCGAGGGCGATACCGGCACCATATGGCTGCGGCGCATCCGGGGACATGCGATCCTCCTCTTCGATTGAAGTCGTACGTTGTTGAAGTCTGCTTCGTCACGGGGGCCCACGTAGGATACTCGCGAGCGTTGACGAGGTGATAGCACCCCTCTCCTGGCCTCCGTTCGCGAACCAGGTGAGGCTAAAGCCTGAACGACCGCCTCGCATCGTCAGGTCGCTGCTCAACACGCTCGAGGGAGCGATGCCACTTCAGTTTCTGGGTTTGGTCGTAAGGCGTGCCGTCCTTCGCATCGCCCCACAACTCGTGCAGCAACGTCAGACCTAAGTCCACCGGATCGTCCCGGCCTGAACCTGCCTTCAGGTACTTCTCGAGGGCAACCGCTATAACAACGATCCAAGGTTCTCGCTCGGTCTGACGGAAAGTCAGAAGGCCGATCTCGTCGAGTTTTGAAGACGCTCTGAACCGCAAATTCACGATTTGGCGCGCGTTGCGACGTTGTGACGTAGAGCCGTCCTCAGTCGTCCCCCCCATAGCACCGATCGCTGTGCCCTCGGCGGATGAGATCGTCGCGGCGACACGTGAGGTAAGGCGGACGCCATGACCGACCGAATTGATCAATACGTGGAGGGCTCGTTGGACCGCGACGAGTTGGATTCGAGCGAACGCGTCGACGCGGACGCGGTGTCGCGTGCGGTGAGTGGCACGCGTGCGTTCATTGAGGCGCGACCGGCCCCGGACGTCACCGCTGCGGTTATGCAGCGCGTGAGTCGAATCTCGGATTCCGCGCCTGTGCGACGTCCGGGAGTCTTCGCGGCTGTGATGCAATTCTTCTGGTTGCCGCGCCTGATCCCTATCCGTCCGGCCTATGCTGTCGCGGCGGCAGGTGCACTCCTGGCGCTCTTCGTGGCGCTGGCGAGTCAGACCGCGACCTTGCGCACTACCGAGGCCGCCCCCCGTCTTTTCGTGCAGTTCCGCCTGGAGACGGACGCCATGAACGTGCAGCTCGCGGGCAGCTTCACGGATTGGGAGCCTGCCTACCAGTTGCAGCAGATGTCACCGGGGGTATGGACGATCGCCGTTCCCCTTCCGCAAGGCGTGCACGATTACGCCTTCATCGTCGACGGACAACGGTGGGTCGCGGACCCCTATGCGCTGCGTATCAATGACGGCTTCGGTGGTACAAACAGCCGTCTCACGCTCCTGCTTCCGGACACACCGCGCCTATGAAGTGCAGGAGACGCATCACAGCGTTTGTCGCCGCGCTTGTCATCGCTGCGCCCGCGGCGATCTGTGCGCAGGGAGTGTCTGTCGACGTCTCTGCAGGTCGACTCGTGTATGACCCGTTGGTGGCCGACATCGGCACGAACAACCTGATGGGGAGCCTCCGATACGACACGGCGCGCGGCGTATGGACCTATGGAGCGGCATCGATGCCACTCACCGACGCGGCGACGTTCTGGGGTGGCGCGGGAGCAGGCGGTCGCTTCGCACGCCGCGCGGGCTCGCGCGCGTCACTGGGCGCCGAAGTGGCCGGACACGGCTATTCCTTCCGCGACACGTTCGTCGATCAGGTCGGGTCGGGTGGACTCGCCGAAATCATCCCGTTCGTGAGACTGTCGGCTGGTCTCGGATATGTCGAGGGACGAGGCAGTTGGAGAGGGCACACGCTGACACTGTCCGGTATCACCGAACGCCGTGGCGTGTTCGAAACAGGTGCGCGCGCTGGTTACGGAGCGGTCGTGCGAGTTGAGGGCGAGGCGCGGTGGGTGCACGCGGCCGAAGGTGTGTTCCCGTTCGCTGGCGTCACGCTGACGTACAACGGCGCACCCGTGCAGGTCTGGGGCCAGGCAGGGAAATGGTTGCAGAACGACCTTGACGAAGCGACGTGGGGCGGCGGTCTCATAGTGGCGCTCAACGGACGTTCAAGTGTCTGGGCCAACGTTCGTCAGGAGGCGCCCGATCCGTTGTACTGGAACACCGCCCGGCGAACATGGAGTGTCGGCATGACGCAGCGTCTTGGGCGTATGGCGTCACCGATCCGACCATTCCGCGCTGAGCCGGCCGGTGGCGTGCTCGTGACTCTGCGAGCGAGCGATGCCCCTCCAGGCCAGATATCGATCGCCGGCGACTTCAACGACTGGCAGCCCACGCCCATGCAGCGAGACGGCGAGAGCTGGGTCGTCCGACTGCCGGTCGGCTCCGGCGTCTATCACTATGCGTTCCGCTCCGCGACAGGAACCTGGTTCGTGCCTTCGTCAACGCCCGGACGCCGTGACGATGGCATGGGCGGTCACCTCGCCGTCTTGATCGTGAGTTGATGACTGACGCGCGCGGTCCGGCCCGTGAGGAGGAGGGTCGCCTCGATGCCGACATCGTCGCGCGCGTGCTGGCCGGTGACACCGAGCAGTACGCATTGATCGTCGAGCGATACCAGCGCGCGCTGTATCGCCACGCCGTAGCGATGGTGCTCGATCACGATGCAGCGGCCGACATGGTGCAGGACGCATTCATCCGCGCCTACACGAATCTGAAGGAGTGCCGCGATCCGCGCCGCTTCCGCGCCTGGCTGTTTCAGACGCTCCGCAATCGCTGCCTCGATTACCTGAAAGAGCCACGCCGCGGCCATCTGAGATTCGACGATGCCGGGCCGTTGCTCAACAACGCCGACGGTCCGGCGTCGTTCGTCGACAGCCGTGAGCTTCGATTAGATATCACGCGTGCCCTTGCTCAGCTCCCACCGGAGCAGCGGGAAGCATTCGTCATGCATTACGTGGACGGTCTCGAGTACGAGTCGATGACCGACCTGCTCGGCGTCTCGGTCAGTGCGTTGAAGATGCGTGCACTTCGGGCCCGTCAGGCATTGAGCGCCGCACTGCGCACGCCCGATGTGACATATCGACCCGTTGGCTCGTCTCCAAAGAAGACGCAGGGCAGGCAGTTTGTGAGTGTGACCGCTGTTGAGGAGGAGACATGAAGTTTCGCATTAGCCTCGGAGTGATGATCCTGGCGCTCGCCAGCGTGAGTCTCGCGAACGCCGAGGTGCAGCCGCCGCAGGACCGGATCAACACGGCGCTGGCGCGCGCGCGTCAGGTGGGCATCCCGGTGGCGTTGCTCGAGAGCAAGATTGCCGAAGGCAAGGCCAAGGGTGTGTCGCTGGATCGCATTGCCGAATCTGTCGAGCGTCGTCAAGCGGCGCTGGAAAAGGCGAGCCAGGCCTTGCGCGGTCAGCCAGACGCTGCCTCGGCTCTCTCGGTGGGCGCCGACGCGATCGACGCGGGCGTGAGCGCTACGGCGTTGAAGGCGATCGCCGACAACGCGCCGCGCGATCGCCGCAATGTGGCAATCGCCGTACTGACGGAACTGGTGGCGCAGGGCCATTCGTCGGCGACCGCGCTCGAACGCGTGATGGAGGCGCTCAAGCGAGGTCCCGATGCGTTAGCCAATCTTCCGGCGCAGGCCGCTGCGGCGCGCGGCGGTGCAGCGGCAACGGGTGCGCGCGGCGGTCGCTCCGGCGCGGAGGCGGGTCCGCCGGCGAGCGTGCCTGCTCCCGGCGGTTCGCCGCAAGCCGGCAGGCCGGGTGGTCCACCGACCAGTACCGGTAGCCCGACGACTCCGGCTGGACGCTGAGACGAAGATACGTGAGCGAGGTGACGCGCCGGATGCGAATGCCCCCCGCATCCGGCGACACCCGCACAATGTTTCAACGTGAGCCGAGTCCGTCAGCGACTGCCACCTCGTAACGAATCTGCACCAGAAGGCGGTCCAAAGTAGAAGATATTAGAGGCGACTGCACTCCCCTCCCGCGTGTTCGTTCCCCTCGCTCGACAGCGCCTCCGCCGCAGACTCGAACTTATGAATCCTGAAACGCTCACCGCTCGTGACCTGTCTCGCCTCGAGCTGCTGACCACGTACGACGTGGCGACACGACTTGGGCTTCTCCCCCACGCATCGCGCAACTCGCGCGTGAAGGCCGCATCCCCGCTGTGCGCACGGTGGGCGGTCAGCGCGTCTTTCTGATCACCGACGTGGACGCGTTTCAACGCGAACGCCTGGCGGCGCGAGCGGAGGCGTGATGCTGCCGAATCCCTTCTCGCTGGCGTACCACAACCGATCTTTCGACAACTATCGACAAACAACTCTGATCTTCGAGGGCGAACTCGCAATCGGTGAAGTTCTCGAAGGAATAGTCGTGGTAACGAGTGTGGCGTCCCCGGGGGGAATCGAACACCCATTGGTGCTCCATGCGCTGGGCTTTGGGAATACCGTTATCGTCCCACGCAGGGCAGCGTAGTGAACACCGCGCACAAAGGCCGGGGCTAACGCTGGCCTACGACTCGATCGCCTCCTCAGGAGGCGGGCGCGCGCGTTCTTGCGGCATCGTAGGCGCCGGCCGTGAGCAGCCGGTCAGCTACGACGAGCGTCAGACGCGGGCCGTGCTGCTGTCGTGGCGGTGCTGCCGGCGGACGGTGTACGCGACGCATCCCGAGGCGGGGTACCTGCGCTGCGGCGACCCAGTGGGAGACCGAAGCACGGGCCGTGACGTCTCAGCGGCATCGCTGGATCAAACTCCGGTCAGTGAT
>DATFRP010000052.1:0-6634 GCA_035263125.1 Vicinamibacterales bacterium | reverse complement strand
AAAGTCGGCGACAAGGTCACCGTCTTCGGCTGGCGGGCGCGCGTGAACCCGACCCAAGCAGCCTCGCGCAATGTGACCTTCGCCGATGGACACAAGCTGAACTCAGGTCCTCCCGCCGGTACGGGAGGACAGTAGGAGGCGTGTCATGATGCGTCTCCTCATCGCGTTGTCTGCTGCGGTTACGATCCTCGCCGTTTCGCCGCTCGCCGCGCAAACCAAGAAGCCGCCTGCGAACAGCATCCCGCGGACGGCTGACGGCAAGCCGGATCTATCGGGCGTGTGGGTCGGCGGCGGTTTCGCGCTGCTCTTTGGCGAGGCCGAGCTCGAAGCGATGCGCAAGTACGACGAGGCGATGGGCAGGAAGCCGCTGCCTGCACCCGAGCCTCCTCCCTACAAGCCGGAGGCCGAAGCGAAGCGACAGCAGTACCTGGCACGACGCGGCATCGACGATCCGATGGCGCGTTGCCTGCTCTCGGGTGTGCCGCGCATCACGGTGAGGCCGCTGCCGTTCGAGATCATCCAGCAGCCGCATCGCGTCGTGATTCTGTACGAAGTCCACCACGCGTTCCGATTCATTCCGACCGACGGGCGTCCGCATCCCGACGACATGGAGCCGTCGTATCTCGGTGATTCGATCGGCCACTGGGACGGCGACACGCTCGTCGTCGACGTCACCGGCTTCAACACCAACACCTGGCTCGCCGGCGTTGGCACGATCCACAGCGAGAAGCTGCGGGTCACCGAGCGGTACACGCGCGACACCCACGACACGATCATCTACGAAGCCACCATGGAGGATCCGGAGGTCTTCACCAAGCCGTGGAAGCAATATGCCACGCTGCGCCTGAAGCCCGGCGAGCGGATCCGCGAGTACGAGTGCATCGAGAACAACGAGGACCTGCAGCGATTCGAGAAGCTGCTGGAGACCGAATTCAAGAAATGACCCGTACGTAGTGTCCGGCTTCAGCCGGACAACGACGGCAGTTCCACCTTTTTGAAGTGCTCGGAAACACTAACCGTTACCGCCGAAACACCGACAGTGGACGTGCGCTCGACGGCCAGAACCGTCACATTCGGCAATGGAGTCGAGCGAGTCGATCGCGAGCCACAGACCGTCCCGCCATCGCAGAACGTGATCAACTTACAGCGCCGCACGTCGGGTGTGCTCCCGATTCGCATCGACGTCCCACGCGCGGGTACGTCACACCAAACGGAGAATTTAGGTCACGACGATCACGAAGATCACAAAGCGACACGGAGATAACACTCTCCGTTTCTCGACTTCGTGTTCTTCGTGATCGTTGTGGCCTAGATTCTCCGTGTCTCTTGGTGGCTCTTGCCTCTCTCCGTGGCGCCCGCTATTTTCCGAACCGCTGATTCTCCTCGCAGATGAACTCGATCAGCTCCTGATCGAGCATCAGTTCCTGGTTGACGCGCACGGTCCACGGCTTCGTGTACGCCTTCTTGTCGTCGACCGTGATATCGATCTCCATCTTGCCGAACGTCGGGCGCCGAATGCGCTCGGTGACCTTGGCGGCGTCGGTCATCGGCGTGCCAATGATGTCCAGCCACCCGTCCTCGCGAAAGCCGACGCTCTCGACGACGAGCGTGTCGCCTTCCCACTTGCCGACCGAGTAGCCGTAGTACCACGGTTGCAGATCGTCGGTCACCTTCGGCAGCGCACGGCCATCAGTGAAGATCTGTCTGATGCCGGAGCTGGCTTCGTAGAGGATCACGATTTCGTCGGGCGTCTGAATGAACTTGCGCGGAGCGCCCTGCGTGTGGAACTGCATGATGCCCATCGGCAGGCAGTGCGCTTCTGGATTGTCCTTGCTGTTGCCCGCCATCCGTTCCTTCAGGACACCCTGCGCCCACGGTGTGAACGGCAAGCCTTCCTTGATGTTGGCGGCGACGTCGCGAAAGCCGGCGACCGGCGGTCCGTTCGGCGGCGGCGCAGGCGCGCCCTGTCGACCGAGCCCTCCGGCTCCGCGCCAGAGTCCGGAAAAGTCGGGCTCGCCATCAGCGGTTCGGGGCGCCGGCGCATTGAGATTCGGTTCGCCGCTCGTGGTCTTCGGCACGTTCTTCGACGCGTGTTTCGGCCACTGCGCCGACGTCGATGTCGTGAGCCCGGCGACGATCGCCAGCATGCCCACCAGCCTGATGACGGCTTTCATGTCTTCCTCCTGCGGGGGTATTATGCTCGACCAGACGCAAGGAGCGAGTCGATGAAGGTCACCTCACTGGCTGTGTTCACCGCGGTCGCACTCATCGCAGCGGTGGTTCCGGTTGGCGCGCACCATTCGTTCGCCGCGGAGTTCGATTCGAACAAACCGCTCACGGTGTCGGGCACGGTGACCAAGCTCGAATGGACCAACCCGCACGCGCGTCTCTACATCGACGAGATCGACAAGGACGGCAAGGTCTTCAGCTGGGACTTCGAGCTGGGCCCGCCCAACGGCCTGATGAGGCAGGGCTGGACCCGCAATTCGCTCAAGGCCGGACACAAGGTGACGGTGACCGGCTTCCACTCGAAAACGAATCCACACGTCGCCAACGCACGCACCGTGACACTCGCCGACGGGCGCCGCGTGTTCGCGGGATCGTCGTTCGACACCGGTCCCGCTCAATAGTGTCCGGCTCGAGCCGGACTTTCCGTGTCACGTCGTAACGTCTCGCGCCGCGTGTCACGTCGCACGACGCGCGAGTCCTCACTTCCGCGATCAACCTCAGGGCGGCTGCCGTCGCAACGCTGGCTGCTCCTCGTTCATCAACTTCCCGCGCATCCGTCCAACCTTCGGGTTCGCACCTGGCGCCGACTGCAGCAGATCGGTGCGCTCCCCGTGAAACAGGCGGCTTACGTCCTGCCGGACACGCCGGCCACCCGCGAGGACTTCGAGTGGCTGAAAGCGGAGATCACATCGTCAGGAGGCGAGGCGACCGTTTTCTCCGCGGCGTCGATCGACAACTGGACGGACGTTGAGCTCGTCGACGCGTTCAATCGTGCGCGGCAGGAGGCCTACGACGCGCTCGCCGGCGATGTCGAGCGCGCGCTGAAGCATCGCTCGAAGCCCTCCAGGTCTGCGACACTCGAGAGAGCCAGGAGCATCGATTCGTTCCGTCAGCAGCTGGCGGCGATCGAGCAGCTCGATTTCTTCGGCAGCCCCGGACGCGAGCGGGTCGACGCGTTCCTGCACCAGCTCGAAGAGGCGCCGCTCGACGCCGTCGGTCGGGCATCGGCGAGTGCGTCTCCACGTGATCGACGCACGTACCGCGGAAGAACCTGGATCACTCGTCCGCGACCGGGCATCGACCGCATGGCGTCGTCCTGGCTGATTCGACGCTTCATCGATCCACAGGCACGGTTCGCGTTTGCCGACGATCGCAAGCGCGTGCCCACGGGCGCGATCCCGTTCGACATGTTTGGCGTCGAGTTGAGCCATCACGGGGACCGATGCACCTTCGAGACGTTGTGCTCGACGTTCGGGCTGGAGACGCCGACGCTGACGCGGCTCGCTGAAGTCGTCCACGACCTCGATCTGAAGGATGGTCGATACCGCACCCCCGAGGCGCCCGCGATTGGTGCCCTCGTGGATGGGTTGCAGCGCGCCCATCGTGATGACGACGACCTGCTGGCGCGTGGCATGGAGATGTTCGAGGCGTTGTATCTCTCGTTCGAGGCGAGCCGGCTGAGCTCTGGCCGAGCCCGTCGACAGCGTAGTAACAGTAGAACTGAATGATGTAACAATTGTTACATGTCAGAAGTACTGCTCGGCATCCGTCATGCGCTGCGACTGACGCGGCGTGCTCCCGCATACGCCGCCGTCGCCGTCATCGTCCTCGCGACCGGCATCGGCGCATCGACGCTGATGTTCGGACTCGTGGAGGCCGCCCTCCTTCGCGACCTGCCGGCGCGCGATCCCGACCGCCTGGTCTGGATGTACAACACGCGCACCGAGCGCGACCGCGCCCCGCTCTCTCTTCCTGATCTCGAAGATTACCGCCGCGAGGCGACCACGCTGGCAGGCCTTGCGCCGTTCACGAACTGGACCGCGAATCTCACCGGCATCGGGCCGCCCGAACGGCTCGAAGGCACGCGCGTGTCGGGCGGGTTCTTCTCGCTGCTCGGCGTGCGTCCATCACTCGGCCGAACGCTCAGCCCAGAGGACGAAGCACGCGACGCACGCGTCGTGGTGCTCACGCATACGTTGTGGATCACGCGATTCGGCGGTCGCGCCGACATCCTGGATCGCGACATCACCCTCAACGGTGCGCGCTATACCGTCGTCGGCGTGCTGCCTCCGCGCTTTCTCTTTCCGTTCCGCGACGCGGGGCTCGCGGTCCCGCTCGTCACCGCAGGCGACCCGCGCCGATCGGATCGCGGCGCGAACTTCCTGCGCGTCATCGCGCGACTGGCGCCGGGCGTCACGCTCGCGCAGGCGAAGGGCGATCTGGACGCGATCGCGCATCGGCTCCAGCGTGCCTACCCCGACGAGAACGCCCGCAAGATCGGAATCAGCCTCTACACGCTCCACGAGGAGATCGTGCGCGACTACCGCGCCATTCTGTGGACGCTGTTCGCGGCCGTCGGCATGCTGCTGATGACCGGCTGCGGCAATCTCGCGAACCTCCTGCTCGTGCGTGCGACCGGCCGGCAGACCGAGTTCGCCGTGCGTCTCGCCCTCGGCGCCTCGCGTGGCCGGCTCGGGCGCCAACTGCTCGGAGAGGCCGCAGTACTCGCCGCAGGTGGCGGCGTTGTCGGCACCGGCCTCGCGGTGCTCGGCTTCATGGCGTGGCGTGTGTGGGGGCCCACGGACTTTCCACAGATGTCGGATGTCGGGTTCAACGGAGACGTGCTCGCGTTTGCCTTGTTCGTCTCGGCGATCACCGCGATCGCGTGCGGAGTCCTTCCGGCGGGTGTCGTCGCGCGCGACACCGCACACGCACTGCACGGCATCACCAGGTCGATCACGGCTGTGCGTCGACAGGCGAGGGTCAGACGAACGTTCGTCGCCGTGCAGGTCGGAGCCGCAACCGTACTGCTGATCGGCATGGGGATCGCCGCGAAGGGCCTCGCGCGACTCGAGCAGGTCGCGCCAGGCTTCACACCCGACGCTGCCGTGTCGGTCCAGCTCTCGCTGCCTCCGACGTCATATGCCACTCGTGATGCGCTCGCGCGCTTCGTTGATGCGGTCGGCGAGCGTCTCCACGCACGTCCTGGCGTCGACCGGGCGGGCGCAATCTCGCTGCTTCCGTTGAGCGGCCTCCTGTCGACGATGGACGTGGGGTTCCCGGATCGGCCGACGCCGCCGCCAGACGAAGTGCCGCAGGCGCACTTTCGCGTGGCGAGTCCGGAGTACTTCGAGGCGGCCGGCATCGCCGTCCTCGACGGCCGTTCGTTCACCGATCGCGATCGCGAAGACGGACAACCCGTCGCCATCGTGAGCCGCACGTTTGCAGACCGGCACTGGCCTGGCCAGCGCGCCGTGGGCCGGTCCGTTCAAATCATGCAGGCCACAGCGTCGGCACCGATGGAGGTCGTGGGCGTCGTCAGCGACGTGAAGCACTTCTCGTTGGACACGGCGTCCACGGCCGATCTCTACGTTCCCCTGCATCAGATGCCAGCATCGCAGGCGTCGCTGCTGGCTGCCCGAATGTATTGGGTGGTGCGTGGTCCGGTCGAGCCGTCGCGTCTATCCGAACAGATTCGACAATCCGTTCATCAGGTTGATCCGGGAGTCGCGGCATCAACGGCGCGGACGCTCGAGACCGTCTGGGCATCATCGCTCGTGCCGCGGCGGGTCAACGTCCGCCTGCTCGAGGTGTTCGGGCACATGGCGGTCGTGCTCTGCGCGATCGGAATCTACGCCGTCGCGGCATTCTCGGCGCGGACGCGGGTGCGTGAGCTGGCGATCCGGGCTGCGCTCGGTGCGAAGCGGCGCGATTTGATCGCCTCGATGATGCGCCCCGAGTTGCGGCCGGTGCTGATCGGTATCACGTCCGGCGCGTGCGTCGCGCTGATGGCGGCGCCACTGCTGTTCGGGACACCGTATCGGACCAGCTCGCGCGACCTGATCACGTATCTCGTTGCGAGCGGCGGCGTGCTGATGCTGGCGCTGGTCGCGAGCTACATCCCGCTGAGGCGCGCCTCAGCAACCAGCCCGTCCGAAGCGCTGCGGACGTAGGCGCACGGTGCGGGCTGGTAGCTGCGCTCGCGCATCATGCGTGCGCGTGGGCGTGAGTGGGGTTGCTGATCGACTGCAACGCCTCGATGAACTCGTCACCGGGCACTCCAGCTCCAGCACGATGCTCGGCGTGTCGCACGAGATCGTTGATTGAGAGAATCCCCACCAGTTTGTTCTGCCGGTCGACGACGGGAAGCCGGCGGACACGATGCGTTCCCATCGTGGCGAGTGCGGTACGGACGTCGTCTTCGGGACGGCACGAATACACGTTGCCGGTGGACATCACGTGGCGAACCTGGATGTCGGCCGGTGCGACCGATCGGGTCGTCGTCGCGATGCAGATGTCTCGATCGGTGATCATTCCGAGGAGCGCACGGTCTTCACCGACGACCGGAACCGCTCCGCAGTCGCAATCCCACATGATCTGGGCGGCTGCCGCCAGGTTGGTATCC
>DATFRP010000051.1:0-5257 GCA_035263125.1 Vicinamibacterales bacterium | reverse complement strand
AGCACCGGGATTCGGAAGGTTTCAAAATACTGCGGGGTCACCGATCGGAAGCGACTGCCAAGCGGAGGCACGTTGGGCTGGAACGGATGCCCTTCGACCTCAATCGTCGCCAGCATCTCCAGGAGGAGTGGCGGCGGCGGTCCATTGCTCAACGCCACGGACACTACACCCGGTGTCGCCCGCGCGCGGGTCAGCAGCTCTTCGAAGAACGCGGCGCCGTTCTCGGCTGTCGGATATCGGACGGGACTGAGCCCTGCGGTCAGCGTGACCACGCGCTCGCCGTCGAAACCGAGGGGCACATTGACCACATGCCACAGGCTTCGCAGCAACAGCGCGGATCCGCCGAGCAGCGCGAGCGTCAATGCGATCTGCGTGGTCACCAATGCAAACCGAACCCGCGGCCGCGCGCCCGGCGATGACGTGGTCGTCGAACGGAGCCCGTTCAGCTCCCCGACGCGAAACACGGAAATCGCCGGCCACAGGCCAATGGCCGTTCCCGAGATGACGACAAGCAGAACCGCCATGACGAAGACGCGCACATCGATCGAGGCATCAGCGATGCCAGGAATGCCCGGCGGCGCCATCGTCACGAACGTCTCGAGAAGCGCGAATGCGATGAGGAGTCCGACGCCGCCGGCCGCGAGTGCGAGCAGCAGGCTCTCGGCGAGCGCGAGGCGCGCGAGCCGTATCCGTCCAGCGCCGATGGCGGCCCGGACACCGAACTCGCGGCGACGCTCGCCGACGCGCGCGAGCATCAGGTTGGTGACGTTCACGCAGGCGATGAGCAGAAACACGATCACTGCACCGATGAGCAGCCAGCCGACACGTATGGCATCGCCGCCCACACGCCGGTCGCGCAGCGATCGCAGGCGCCATTCTTCACGGTAGCCGGGGACTGCCGGCCATTGCTGGAGCTTCGGCCACGCGGACTCCAGCATCAGCCTCGCACGCTCGGGTGTCACATCAGGCCTGAGTCGTGCGACTGTCATCAGCGACATGCGGAACCGGGACTTCGAGTCGAGCGGACGCAAGTGGGCGGGAAACAGGACGTCGGCGGTCTCGAACGGCATCTCGAAGTCGGGCGGCAGGACGCCGATGATGCGGGCCTGCGTCAGCGCTCCTCGGTCGAGCGTCATCGTCCGACCGATCACTCCGCGATCTGAGCCGAAGCGCCGAACCCATAGCGCGTGGGCGATGAGTGCGACCTCCGGCGCCCCACGCACGTCGTCCTCCGGCGCGAAGTCGCGACCGAGCGCGACCTGCATGCCCAACGTGCGCAGAAAAGTATGCTCGACGTTGCGACAGAACAGCCGCTCCGGCTGTTCATCGGCGATCTGGCAGGTTCCTCCCCCAGCGATCGCCGTCAACGATTGGAACGGCGCCGGCGGCTTGCTCCAGTCCTGCAGATAGAACGTGTCGACGATCGACTCGGTCTGAGTCTCGTACACGAGCGGCACCGTGATCCGCCCGACGGAGACGATGCGATCGGCATCGACGAACGGCATCGGCCTGAAGAGCACGCGGTCGAGCGCCGCGAAGAGCGCGGTGGAGGCACCGATTCCGAGGCCGAGCACGAGGATCGCCGCGACCGCGAATGCCGGCCGGCGCCGCCACGATCGCCACGTGTAGTGCGCGTCCTGTCGCAGCGCGTCCCACCATCTGGCGATCCAGACGCGTCGCATCTCCTCGCGTGTCCGCAGCACGTTGCCAAGGCGCCGCCGCGCCGTGGCTTCGTCCACGCCGTCGTGTTCCGCGCGCATTGCCACGTGCGCCTCGAGCTCTTCCCGCATCTCATCGTCCGATGGTCGTCTGCGAAAGAACATCATTCCGCCCTCAGTGCCGCGATCGGATCCACATGCGCGGCATGACGCGCCGGCCGCCACACTGCGGCGAGGAGCACCAGCGCCAGCGCGAGAACAGCCGCTGTCCATGCCGCGGGATCCAGCGCCTGCACTTCATAGAGCTGCGACTGCAGTGCGCGCGTGCCCATCCACCCGAGCACGCTGCCAAGTAGCGCGCCAGCGATAATCCAACGCCCCGCTTCAACTACAACCTGCTGCGCCACGGTGCGCGGCGAGGCACCGATCGCTATGCGCACGCCGATGTCGCGTCGGCGTTGTGCCACGAGAAACGACGCGACGCTGTACAACCCGGCAGCCGCCAGCAGCAGCGCGAGCCCGCCGAATGCCGCCAGCAGCCAGGCCGTGAAGCGGGGCCGCGCGGTGAGCCGTGTGACCTGCGTGTCGAGCCGTTCGACGGTCACGGGCAAGAGAGGATCGAGATCGGCAGCGATTCGGCGAAGGTAGGCCTCCGCGTCGGCGGGCGTCGCGGTCGTGCGAAGTGCCAGATGACCGTTGGCCCTCCAGCCGTCACGCGGTGCGATCAGATAGACCTCGGGCGCGGGGGCAGCGGTGACGTCGCCGCCGTTTCGAAGGTCCTCCGCCACGCCGACAATGCGGTGCCAGGGCGACCGGGTCACGAAGCGAATGCGCCGTCCCAGCGCCGCCTCTCCGCCAAACAGGATCCGCTTGGCTGACTCCGTGAGTACGGCCACGGGCTCACCATCGCGATCGGCCGCCGCGAACGCGCGCCCGCTCGTCATGCGGATGCGGAACGTGTCGAAGTACTCGGACGTGACCTGGCGAACGCGGATCGGGTCGTGCTGCACCTCGCCATTCAGCGACCGGCCCTCGATCTCGCTGCTCGCATCCGCCATCGTCGCGCCAAGCGGCGCCGGCGCGTTGCTCAACGCCGCAGCGACAGTGCCGGGCGTCGCGGCGGCGCGCGCGAGAAGTTCATCGAAGTACGCCGAGCGATGCGCGGGCGTCGGGTACCTCGTCGCACTCAGTCCGACTGAGACCGTCACTACGCGGCTGGCCTCGAAGCCGAGCGGGATGGCGACGACGTTCCAGAGACTTCGCAGTAACAAGGCGGAGCCCCCGAGCAGCGCCAGCGTCAGCGCGATCTGAGTCGTGACCAGTGCGAACCGGACGCGCGGCCTGGCACCGGGCGACGAGGTGCCCGTCGACTGCAGTCCCTGCCACCTGCCGGCGCGGAAGATCGAGAGGGCCGGCCACACGCCGATGGCGAGACCTGTGAGGGCGATCAGCACGACCGCCACGACGAACACACGGAGATCGATCGACGCCTCGGCGATGCCCGGCAGTCCTGCGGGCGCCATCGCAACGAACGTGTTCAGGAGCGCGAAGGCCAGCAGAAGCCCGATCCCGCCCGCGGCCAGCGCGAGCAGCATGCTCTCGGCGAGCGCGAGGCCGGCGAGGCGTACCTTGCCGGCGCCGACGGCGGCGCGGATCGCGAACTCCCGCTGCCGTTCGGCCACGCGCGTCAGCATCAGGTTGGCGACGTTCACGCAGGCGATCAGCAAGAGGATGCCGACGGCGCCGATGAGCAGCCAGGCGACGCGCGCGCTATCGCCGACCCGCCGGTCGCGCAGCGTCTGCACGTGCCACGCCGCACGCGTCGACCACATGGCCCGTCCAGCGGGCGGCATGAACTGCAGCACCTCCGGCAGTTGCGGCGCCAGCATGAGCGTCGCGCGCTCGGCAGAGACGCCTGCCCGCAGACGACCGAATGCGGTGAGGATGCTCATGAACGGCTGCGTCGTGTCGAGCGGACGCATCCGCATGGGGAGAAGGATGTCGGCCGTTCCAATCGGCATCTCGAAATCCGCCGGTAGCACGCCGACGATTGGCGCGCGTTGGACAGGCGCGTTCGCGCTGTCGAGGCTCAGCGTGCGTCCGACCACAGCAGGATCCGCGCCGTAACGACTCCGCCAGAGGGCATGGCTGATGACGGCTACGAGAGGCGCCCCTCGCACATCGTCCTCGGGTGTGAAGTCGCGGCCTTCGGCGATGGTCACGCCCAGCACGCGGAGAAAGCTGAAATCGACTCTGGCGCACGTCACTTTCGCCGGTTGGGTCTCACCGATGGTGCATTCGTCGGTCCCGCCCATCGCCGTCACCGACTCGAACGGCGCCGGTGCCGGGTTCCAGAGCTGCACGTAGGGTTTGTCCAACATCATCTCGACGGGATCGGCCCTCCCCGTGCGGGGGTTGGGAAGCGACGTCAGCAGTCCCACGGAGACGAGGCGATCGGGATCGGCGTACGGCAGGGGCCTGAAGAGCACGCGATCGAGTGCGGCGAAGAGCGCCGTCGACGAGCCAAGGCCGAGCGCCAGCACGACGATCGCCGCCAGCGCGAACGCCGGTCGACGCCGCCACGAGCGCCAGGTGTAGTGCGCGTCCTGTCGCAGCGCGTCCCACCATCTGGCGATCCAGACGCGTCGCATCTCCTCTCGTGTGCGCAGCACGTTGCCCAGTCGACGCCGCGCGACCGACTCGTTCACTCCGTCGTGCTCGGCGCGCATTGCGACGTGCGCCTCGAGCTCCTCGAGCATCTCGTCGTCGGAGGGTCGACGACGGAACCAGCGGCGAATCATGCCCACCGCAGTACCCTCTTCACACCTTCGGCGAGCGTGTTCCAGCTCTCTTCGATTTCTTTGAGACGCTTGCGGCCGTCTTTGGTCAGCCGATACACGCGCGCACGCCGGCCGTTCTCGGTCACGGTCCACTCGGCATCGATGAACCCCGCCTTGTCCAGGCGATGGAGTGCGGGGTAGAGCGATCCTTCCTCCACATGAAGCAGCCCCGACGAGCTCTCGTCGATGTGCAGCGCGATGCCGAATCCGTGATTGGGGCCGGCGGTGAGCGTCTTGAGGATCAACAACTCCAGCGCGGCCTGGGGATTCTCTTGTTGGCCCATGCGGCTCACATAGTAGGCTAGGGTAGAAGGATTAGGCAAGCGGCGAACTATATGCACTGCTCCCGACGAGATGCGCTGCCGAGCGCCAGGCGTGACGCGCCAGTGCTTCGAGTCGCCGGACGCTGTCGACGCGAGCAATTGCCTCGTCTGCACTCATCGCCCCAGCCGCGACCGAGCTGAGCGTCACTTTGCGGTGGACCAGTTGCAGATCTCGAAGGGTGTTCGCGCAGTGTTCGAGTTGCACCATGGCTTGCCCGGTTGGCGCTCCCAGTGCACCGATGTCTGTCTCCAAATCGAGCGCACCGATTGGGGCAGCCTGATCACGGGCGTCTGGCAGAGCGCCCACTTCATCGGCGATCGCGACCGCGTGCCGCATCGCCTCTGCGCACAATCCCGCAGCGCGCACATCCTCAGATCCGGCGCGCCCCAACGCCAATTCGCCTTTCTCGCCCGCGACCTCCGCCAGGCGAGACGC
>DATFRP010000050.1:0-31806 GCA_035263125.1 Vicinamibacterales bacterium | reverse complement strand
AAAAAAGTGAGTTAGCGATCAAGCTCAGCGAGTCGTCGATCCAGGTCGGCGATCGCGTGTTCGAGCATGGCGCGATGCGCGGGGGCACATGCCCGCTGCAAATCGCTCAGCGCACCCGTACGGGCCAACATCAACGTGGCGCGAGCGGTTCGCCTCGCCGTCTCCTCAGGACTCATTGCAGGTCGGGCCAGCGTCGATTCCGTCGCGGCGTCCTGCTGCTGCTCCACCGACTTGCTTTCCCAGCCTCGGGCCATTCGGGTTCATCCAACAGAGATGAGGGAGGGAACGGGGGGCTTCCATACGGAGGGAACGGAGGGAATTTCACACGGAGGGAACGGAGGAAACGGAGATCAAAAAAGACTTGATCTCCGTTTTCCCCGTTTCCTCCGTGTGATAGTTCCTCCGTTCCCTCCGAAAATCTCCGTTCCCTCTTATCTCGCGTGAGCGGCCGCCCGTTCCGTTGGTGCGACGGCCATCAGATCCGCACGCGACGACATGTGTGCCTTGACCATCGCTTCCGCTTTCTCGACGGCGCTCGAGTCCCCCACTCTGTATACGGCGTTGGCTTCGATCAAAGCCTTCTGCGACGCAGGAGTGGAATCGGGGCTGTCGTAGATCGCGGCCACCGGACACGCGGGAACACAGGCGCCGCAATCGATGCATTCATCCGGATGGATGTAGAGCATCGATGACGTGGCGAACTCTGGTTCATCCTTGCGCGGGTGGATGCAGTCGACGGGGCAGACATCGACGCAGGCGGAATCCTTCGTGCCAATGCACGGGTCAGTGATAACGAAAGGCATGCTCGTGAGCTTATACCGAAACGCCCTTCTCTTACTTGATGAACTGGATCAGGTACTCGGAAACGCCGCCCATGAAGAATCGGGCCCAGCGCCCGGCCACCTTGTCGGTGCCCGAGCCGTCTTCGAGGCCCATGACCTGCGGATACCAGACCCCTCCGTCGAGGATTTTGACCGGTTTCGTCCATAAGGTCGGGTCGTCGAGACGCGGCGCGAACGAGACGTAAATCCCCTCCTGGCTCCAGGCGTCGTTCTTCGCGTGGTTGAGGAGCATCACGTACTGCTCCAGATATGTGTTCCAGTGCACCGATGGCCCCCAGAACGCGTCGACGTCCTCGTCATCGTCGTGCCAGGGCTCGAGGGCAGGGAAGATCGGCACGGCCGGTGGATACGCCGCCCGCGTCGTACCATCGGACAGTGCCGTGATTCTGACAGGCAGCCACGTCCTCGTGTTCCACACCATGATTTTTCCGGTCGGGTTGTCGCGATCCGCCCACGCCAGACGCGCGACACCCACGCCTTGCAGGCGATCGAATCGGATGTACTGCGAGTAGAAAAAGTACAGGTCTCTCGAGTCGGGATCCAGGCGCACGCTGAAGTCTCCCACGCCGCCAACGAAGTACATGTTGTTGGTCTTGCAGTCGAATGATCCAGGCGGCGCCTCGAGTACGAGTCCGAGCGGTTCCCACGTTGCACCTCGATCGCGCGAACGCGCTGCGCCGATCCGCGGGATGACTTTGGTGCGGCTGTCGCCGCGGCACATGGTCGCCCCCATTTCGTTGTGGTAGTAGCCGTAGAGCGTTCCATCGTCGTCGGCGACGACCGCTTCCATCCAGATCCCGCCACCGGGCCACGGGTTCATCACGATCGGAGCCGGATCACTGAGACGTCTGAGTTGCGGTCCGGATGCGAGACTCGGCTGGCCGGCAGTCGACGTGAGGACGAGCATCTGATTGAGCCCGTTGATTCGTTGCCAGATCGCGGGGCTGTTGCTGTCGACATTCCCCGTGAATCGTATGAGTGGGGCGGTAGTCAACTCGGCGCGAGGCGTAGCGGGCGCGGTGTTCTGCGCGATCAGTTTGTGTGATGCAAACAAAAGGAGAACGAGTATGAAGACTGGTCGAATACGAGACATGCGCGCTCAGTCATGCAGCGGGTATGCCGCATTCGTGGCATTTGCATGACATCGATCAAGTCACATCGTTCGAACGTCATAGCGCGCTGACCATGCCCGGAGACGGGCGGGCGCTGTCCTGCATTGTGGCTTTCGTGATCCACTCACAGGACGGTAGTTGGTGGATCGAGGACGTAAGGTGTCCGCGCTGACCGCCTCGCAAGCGCGGTCTCACATCGACGACTGACAGATCACTCCGTCACGATCATCGGTGGCGTTTCACGAACGGGGCCGAGCGGTGTCGAGCCCGACGGGTCGGCAGCGAAGTTCAAGCGCAATCTGAACTCGCGGCGAAGCAGGGAGAGGTTCAGTATGAGTTGCACCACGACAGCCGCGACGGAGATGTACCACACCCAGCGCAGCGTGAATCCGGGCGCATTCGACAGCAGGAGTACGGGCACCGCGATGATGACGATGCGCGCGGCTGACGCGAACAGCGACGGCATGGCATTGCCCATCGCCTGAAACATGCTCGAGCCGACGAAGATGATGCCCGAGGCCACGAAGTTCCAGGCGACGATGTGCAGGTATTCTTCGCCGACGGCGATCACCATCGGATCCGACGAGAAGATGCCCATCATCAAATCCGCGCTCAGCCAGGTGATCGTCGCGAGGACGATCATGCCGGCCGCCGCGAGCAGGGCTCCCATCTTGAACGTCGCGATGACGCGTTCCGCTCGACCGGCACCGAAGTTCTGGCCGGCCACCGGACTCACGGCGAAGCCGAGCGCGACGACTGGCAGGAACGAGGCCTGAACGATTCGAAGGCCGATCCCGAACCCCGCTTGAGCCGCCGCGCCGAACGGACGGCTCACGATGTACACGATGATGAGGTACACGGCGAGCAGCGCGAACTCGGCTCCGGCAGGAAGACCGATCTTCAGCAGGTCGCGCCACAGGTCGAACCGAGGCTTCCAGTCGCGAAACGAAAAGCGGATGTACGCATCGGCCGGCAGGAAGTAGCAGGTCATCCACGCGACACCGATGACGATCGCGACGAGCGTGGCGATCGCCGCGCCCGCCACTCCGAACGCGACGCCGGTACCCCACCCGAACACGAGTATCGGTGCGAGCACGATGTTGATGACGACGGTCGCGGTCTGCACCACCATGCCCGGCTTGAAGTGTCCCGTCCCGCGCAGCCCAGAGGCCATCGCGATGAGGCCGAACTGGAGCGCCAGCGATGGAATGAACCACAGCAGGTACTGGAGCGCGAGCCGGCGCGTGGCCTCGTCGGCGCTCAACGACGCGGTATACGGACCCTGCGCGAGAAACGCGGCAACCAGAAACAGAGTGCCGACGCAAATCGACAGCACCTGCGACTGGTTGAAGACGAGGTTGGCGCGCGCCTGATTGCGTCCGCCGGTCGCGTGCGCGACCAGAGCCGTGGTTCCGACGCCAAGCATCTGCGTCCCGGCAACCACGATGAAAGTGAGGTTGCCCGCCAACCCGACCGCAGCGACTGCGTCAGTGCCGAGGCGGCCGACCCAGTAGAGATCGACCAGCACATAAAGCGTCTGAAAGATCATGCTGACGAGCATGTAGCTCGTCGTCCTGAGGAGATGCCCGGCCAGCGAACCCGTGGTGAGATCCTGCACGTCGATGCGCCTCTGAATCACCGATCTTAGCAGCGTCGTACGGCCGCCATGTCTCTGCCTTGACCCTCTTCGAAGCGGTGCGGTACACTCGGCGGCCGATCAAGCCAATTCGTAACCCTAAAGGATTTGTAGGTCTAGATGTCCGAATTCCTGGCGTCCATTCAGAGCGTGGTGCAAATGGTTCAAGACAGCGAGACCAGCACCGCGTTGCGCGAATCGCAATACGTCTGGTCCCTGTTCGAAGTGGCACATGTCGTCAGCATGTGTCTGTTTGCCGGCCTCATCGTGATGATGGATCTTCGCCTTCTAGGTGTCGGGAACATGCAGACGCCGTTTTCGCAACTCCAGAAGCGGCTCTTCCCCTGGCAGATGCTCGGGATGACGATGAGCGCGATTACCGGCGGAGTGCTGGTGTTCGGTGACCCGATGCGCTTCTATGCCAACATCTTCTTCTGGATGAAGATGACGCTGATGGTGATCGCCGCTTTGAACGCGCTCGCCTTTCACTACATCTCCTATTTCTCTGTCGACACGTGGGACAGCAAGAAGGTTCCACCGTTCGGTGCCAAGCTGGCGGGCGCACTCGGGATCCTCCTGTGGGGGTTCGTCATCGTGTCCGGCCGTCTCATCCCCTACAACTGGTTCCAAAACAATTAGGAGACCCGGGCATGCTCCAGCCCTACTTCCAGGCTATGAACGACAGCTGGGTGGCCAAAGCGATCAGTGAATCGCTGTGGATCTATCCGCTCGACCAGGCCATCCACTTGGTGTTTCTTGCACTGTTTGCCGGCGCAATTCTGATCCTCGACATCCGCCTTCTAGGCATGGGCATGCGCGAGCAGTCGGTCTCGAAGGTCGCGCGGGACGCGTGGCCGTGGATGCTCGTCGGCTTGCTGGGGCTGGTGGCCACCGGGATCCCGCAGCTGATTCAGAACGCGATGCGCGAGTACTACAGTGAATTCTTCTGGATCAAGATGTACGTGCTGCCGGTCGCGCTGATCTACACGTTGACGGTGAGACGAATGGTCTCGCAGGCCGAGGAGGGGCGTGTCAACCCCGGTATGCAGAAGATCGTCGGGCTCGTCTCTATCCTGTTGTGGTTTGGTGGAGTGGCGATTCCGTCGCGCCTGATCGGGCTGTTTACGTAGACTCGAACGGCAAGCTCATACCGTTACGTTTTGAGTTTCGCATTCTCGACGTTTCCTTTTCCACGCCCCACCGAGAACAGATAGCCGGCCAGCACGATCGTCATCGCGACCGTGGCCCAGATCATGCCCCACGTCATCCGCCAGGGGGCGATCGAACCCTTGGCGACGGCAACTTCCTGCGTCGGCATCAGGTTCATCCCAAAGACGACGAGCAAGGCGCCAAGCGCCAGCAAGACAACGGCGACGAGTTTCCAAATCAGCGACGGGCGGTCCATGGAGTCTCCTGGGCGAATCGGGCGGCCATTATACGGGGTTTTGCCTGGGAGTGGTTGGTGCGTCCCTGGCCCTTGACACTGGGGGAACTCCGCCTTTACGCTCCGTTGCGCTTGTCAGAGCGGGTTCGGACAGTCGAGCGCGGGGCTGGGCCGAACCCTCCGGAATCATTGGTGTTCGAGGCGGGACGACGAGTCGTCTGAGGAGGGGGATACTGCCGATGCGTAGAGTAGTCAGCGTGCTGGCCGGGGTGCTGCTGTTGGGCATCCTCGGGCCGTCTGTCGTGTACGCCCAAGCGTCAATTGCGGGAGTCGTCAAGGATGCGTCCGGCGCGGTGCTGCCGGGCGTGACCGTCGAAGCGTCAAGCCCTGCGCTCATCGAGAAAGTCCGGTCCGTCACCACTGACGGATCCGGTCAATATCGCATCGTCGATCTGCGTCCCGGGACTTATACCGTCACATTCACGCTCACCGGTTTCACGGTGGTCAAGCGTGAGGGCATCGAGCTCACAGGTTCTTTCAACGCGACGATCAACGCCGACCTGCGGGTGGGCGGCCTTCAGGAAACGATCACCGTCACGGGTGAATCGCCGATCGTCGATACCCAGAGCGTTCGTCGGCAGACGACGCTCGATCATGAACTTCTGACCAGCGCACCGACCGCGCGATCGTGGGCGGCGACAGCCGTGCTGATTCCAGGCATCGTCACGCAGGCTGGCGCGAGTGCTGACATTCAGATCACGCCGCAGATGACCGTGTTCGGTGGCATGGGTGGACGCAGCAACGAAGGGCGCATGCAGGTCGATGGTCTCAACACCGGCGCTGCGCTCAACGGCGGCGGCGTGTCCACCTACGTGGCCGACGTCTCGAATGCGCAGGAGGTCGTCACGACGACGTCAGGCGGATTGGGCGAGGCCGAAGTCGGCGGCCCGTCGCTGAGCATCGTCCCGCGCAGCGGTGGCAACACGCGATCGGGGCAGGCTTATCTGTCGGGCGTCAGTACGGGGATGGTTGGCAGCAACTACTCCGACGACCTGAAGAGTGCCGGCCTATCGACGCCTGGCTCCCTGGTGAAACAATGGGATTTCACGGGTGGCGTCGGTGGACCGATTGTCAGGGATCGAGTCTGGTACTACGTGACGGCCCGGGATGAAGGGCAGTGGCGCACGATCCCCGGCGTCTTCCCGAACAAGAACGCCAACGATCCGACCAAGTGGGTGTACGAGCCCGACATCACGAGGACGGCGCAGGGCGCGGAGAGCTTCCAGTTGTTCAGCGCGCGCTTCACCGCCCAGGCGACGCAGCGCAACAAGTTCAACGTGCACTGGGACTGGCAGCTCCCGTGCAACGGCGCGGCTGTGACGACGAGCGCCGACGCCTGCCGCACGCAGCCTGATTCGGGGGCGGTCGTCGGAGCGCTCGGTCTCGGTGGCTTGACCGCGACCACATCTCCGGAAACCGCGCAGTATCTGCACGTGCTCGTGCAGAACCGGCAGTTCACCTGGTCGTCTCCCGTGACCAACAAGCTGCTGCTCGAGGCGGGCCTTGGTTCGTACGTCGCCAAGTGGGGGCCGAACGAGGCTCCGGGAAACGCGACGAGGAACCTGGTTCGCGTGACGGAACAGGCCTCGCGCACGTATGACACAAACGGTAATGGAGTGATCGGTGATCCCGACGATGTCCGTTCGCTGGCGAACCTGGCGTATCGATCAGCGAACTGGGCCCAGGATTACGACAATCCAAATACCTGGCGCGCATCGGGCACCTATGTCACCGGTGGTCACAACATGAAAGTGGGGTACATCGGTGGACTCCTCCGCGAGGACATCGAGAACCACGGCAACGATCTCAACCTCGCCTACACGTTCAACAACGGCGTACCTAGTCAGTTGACGGAGTCGCTGCGTGTTTACAGGCAGATGGATCGCGTCGAGTACGCGGCGATCTACGCGCAGGATCAGTGGACGATGGGGAAGATGACGCTCCAGGGCGCCTTGCGTTTCGATCGGGCATGGAGCTACTCGCCTGAGCAGACCATTGGTCCCACGAACTACCTGTCCACACAGCTCTCGTTCCCGAAGACACCCGGCGTCAGCTCGTACAAGGACCTCTCGCCGCGTGGCGGGGTGGCCTATGACGTGTTCGGCAACGGGAAGACGTCGGTGAAGGTGAACGTGGGCAAGTACCTGGAGCCGGCGAGCAATCTGAACGGCAACTACTCGATCTCGAATCCGATCGCGAGGATTGCCACGACGACGAGCCGGACCTGGACGGACAACGGCGCGAACGGCGGCATCGCTGGTGACTTCACCCCGCAGTGCGACCTGCAGCTGGTCGATGCGAACGGCGAATGCGGACGCATGAATTCGCCGACGTTCGGCACCGCCACGAGAACGACTGCAGCCATCGATCCCGCCATTCTGAACGGTTGGAATATCCGGCCTGGCGATTGGCAGATCGGCGCGTCTGTGCAGCAGGAGCTGATGCCCCGCATCTCGATGGAGGTCGGTTACTTCCATCGGTGGCTGACGCATTACACCGTGACCGACAACCAGAACCTCGGGCCGAACGATTTCACCGCATTCACTCTTGCGGCACCGTCCGACTCGCGTCTGCCGAACGGAGGCAACTATCCGATTTCGGGTCTGTACAACCTCACCGCTGATGGCTTCGCGAAAGCCGCCAGCAACAACGTGACGTTTGCAGACAACTTCGGCAAGCAGACGCAGGTGTACAACGGTGTGCTCGTCAACCTCAGCGCGCGGGCGAGGAACGGTCTGACGATGAGCGCGGGTGTGAACAGTGGGAAGACTGTGAACGACTTGTGCGATCTGCGGGCGGCGATTCCTGAGCTGGCGAACGCGTTCGTCGGAACGACCAACCCCTACTGCCATGTGGATCCCGGGTTCGTCACGAAGGTGACCGGCCTCGCCTCGTACACGATTCCGAGGATTGACGTGCTGATCGCGGGAACGATCCGCAGCGATCAGGGTTCGCCGCTGCGCGCCACCTGGAACGCGCCGAAGGGCCAGTGCACCGCTGGCGTGTGCGACCCCGGAACGATCTCCGCCGCGCTGGGACGAACCGCGCAGGGAGCAGGATCGACTATCGCCGTTGATCTCATTCAGCCAGGTGAGAAGTGGGGCGACCGCGTCAACGAAGTCGACCTTCGTTTCGCGAAGGTCGTGCGCTTCGGCAGGACGCGCACGCACGTCGGGATCGACATCTTCAACGTCCTCAACTCGGATGCGATCCTGACCTACAACCAGACGTTCGCCCCGGGCGGCGCCTGGCTCGCACCGCAGTCGGTTCTGACGCCGCGCTTCGTGAAGGTGAGCGCCCAGATCGACTTCTAATCCGTACGATAGGAACGTAGGGGCCGCCTTTAGGCGGCCCTTCTCGAACACGTAGGGGCCGCCTTCAGGCGGCCCTTCTCTTTTGAGGTGGCCCGTGACCATTCGAGCAATCGGTTTGATCGTTGTTGCGGCGGCCCTGTTCACGGATGCCGAACGCGTCGACGCGCAGACCACCGCGCGGCCGATCAAGGTGCTCGCGTCGAACGGGTTCCGAGCGGTGATGGAAGATCTCGCGCCGCGATGTGAGAAGACGCTGAGTCTGCATATGTCGACCGACTACGGAACGTCGACGTCGCTGCTTCAGCGCGTGAACGGCGGCGAGGCCTTCGACGTCGCCGTGACGACGGTCGAAGCGATGGACGATCTGGTGAAGGCGGGAAAGGTCAACGCGGCCAGCCGGACACCACTCGGACGATCGGGTATCGGCGTCGGCGTTCGCAAGGGAGCGTCGAAGCCCGACATCAAGAGCGTCGATGCGGTGAAGCGCACACTCGTCAGCGCCAAGTCGGTGACCTATGCGGGCGACGGCGCGAGCCGGCCGCACATTGAGGCCATGTTCAAAGAGCTCGGCATCACGCAGGCGATGGCCTCGAAGACGATCCTCGAACAGGGATCAGTGCGCGCTGCGGCGAAGGTCGCAAGCGGCGACGCCGAGCTGCTGATCACGCTCGTCAGCGAGATCCTGCCAGCACCCGGCGTAGATTTGGTTGGCCCGTTACCGGATCGCTTTCAGCACTATGTGTCGTTTGCAGCGGCAACAGGGAATACAACGGCGAACGCTGAGGCAGGAAAGGCGCTGATCGGGTGCTTCTCCGGCCCTGAGGTCCTGCCGGTTTTGAAGGCGAGGGGAATGGAGCGGTAGTGTAGGCCGGGCTTGTTCTATAAGCCCGGCGTTCATTCTGCGACGCTAGTTTTGCGGCGCCCTTTCAGGATCAACGATCGGGGGCGCGCCGCCAGGCCCGCCGCCGCGACCACCCGGACCGGCGCCGCGGCCGCCGCGGCCCTCTCCAATCGGCCGTCCACCGACGTCCAGCCCGCCCTGTATGGGACGACGCTCGCGTTTGATCCCCTTGGCAAGGTCGTCGGCCAGCGCTTTGTCTTCGGCGCGCTCGGCGCCGAGCGACTGCCTGATCGCGTAGTTGCCTTCGTGGCATTCATACGGCAGCAGCGTGCCGCCGTCGAGCGGCGTCAGCGGCAACGATAACGTGAACGGCTTTCCATACGTGACCGGATCGTCGACGGTGATCTGGTATTGAACGATGTCGTTCGCCACGCGTTTGAACTGCTCGGTGATCTTCATCTGATCGCTGTGGCGCAGGCCGTTGCCGTTCGGGCCGATGCTCGTCTTGTCGGTCAGGTTGGTGGTCTCGACCACGAGCACATCGCCTTCCCAGTGCGCGCGGGAATCACCAAGATACTGGCGAATGGCCTGGTTGATGTGCGGCCTGCCGTCCGTGTAGAAGATGCGGCTGTCGTGAATCATCTCGTAGCTGATCGCGACCATGCCCGGCGCCTGCACGATGCGGTTGCCGTTGCCGTAGACGACGCGAAGGACCGAGCCGACGATCCCGCGGGTGATGCACCGGTCGTAGAGCGTGAAGTCCAACCACGAGTCGAACGGGCCGTTGCCGAAGGTGCCCTGATCGCGCGGCGCTCGACGCTTCTGCGCTTCGGCGGTCGGCTGCGGCTGACGCCCGTCGGGTGGATCGACGATGAGCGAGCTCTGGCGGAATGCCCGGCGCGCGAAATCACCGCGGAACGAGCCGACGGCGTTCTCGGCGTTCTTGACGCCGCCCTCAATCTGTTTCACGCGAGCCGCGTATTCCTCGTCGTTCAGATAGAGACGATCGCCGAAGTTCATCGGCCGCGACATCGGCATCGTCGCATCGTCGCTGCTCCACACACCCTGCAGATCGGGGTCGCCCCAGGGCGTCTTCGGCACCGTGTACGGAGTCGGCGGCCCGCCGTTGTAAGCGGTGATGACGAGCGGCGGCGTCTTGCTCGCCTGACCAGAGAGGGGCAGCGCCGCGATCAAAGCGATCGCCGCGCACATGGATGTGGAGATGACGACTCGCTTCATTGTGTCTCCCTGATTCCTCGAGCCTTGCCCAGGCCTGCTTCCTGATTTCTGCTTCCTGATTCCTGATTTCCTATCATCTTTCTTGATCGCCCTCGGGCGGGGCCTGATTGCCAGCGCCCGCGCCGCGGCCGGCCGCACCTGCCCCCGGGCCCGCGCCAGCGCCGCGTCCACGACCGCCACCTCCGGCCTGCGGGTTGCCGTCCTGCACAGGCCGGCGCTCGCGTTTGATGCCTTTCGCGAGGTCCTCGGCGAGCGCCTTGTCTTCGGCCCGTTCTGCGCTCAGCGACTGAAACACCGCGAGGTTGCCTTCATGGCAGTCGTACGGGAGCAGCACGTTGCCCTCGAGCGGCGTCAGCGGCAACGAGATCGTGTACGGCTTTCCATACGTCACCGGATCGTCGATCGTGATCTGATACTGGACGATATCGTCGGCCACACGCTTGAAGCGTTCGAAGATCTTCATCTTGTCGCTGTGGCGCAGGCCGTTGCCATTGAGGCCGATGCTCGTCTTGTCAGTGAGGTTCGTCGTTTCGACGACGAGCTCGTCGCCTTCCCACCGCGCGCGTGAATCCCCGAGATACTGACGGATCGATTGATTGAGGTGGGGACGCCCGTCGGTGTAGAGCACGCGTGTGTCGTGGACCATCTCGTAGCTGATCGCGACCATTCCCGGCGCCTGGACGATTCGATTGCCGTTGCCGTAGACGACCCGCAGCACGGAGCCGACAATGCCGCGCGTGATGCATCGATCGTAGAGCGTGAAGTCCTCGGGCGTATCGAAGGGGCCGTTGCCGAACGTGCCGCGATCGCGCGGCGCCGCGCGTTTGCGCGCCTCATCGGTTGGCGCCGGGGCGCGGCCATCGGACGGATCGACGACGAGCGACGTCTGACGGAATGATCGACGAGCATAATCACCGCGGAAGGTGCCGATCGCGTTGAGCGCGTTCTGCACACCCTGCTGCGTCTGCTTCTGTCGCGCGGCCCAGGCGTCGTCATTCAGGTACAAGCCGCTGACGTTCTGCGCCCGCGACATCGGGACGCCGGAGGTGTCGTCGCTCGACCAGACGCCCTGCAGGTCGGGATCGCCCCACGGCGTTTTCGGGGTCGCGTAGGGGATCGGTGGGCCGCCGTTGTATGCGGTGATCACGAGCGGCGGGTTCGGGTTCGCCTGACCGACGATCGGCAGCGTCGCCAGCACTGCGATTCCGATTGACAGACATGCTGCGGAGAGCACCCGCTTCATAATGTTCTCCTTAGGTCTTACGCCTCGAGCCTTACCAGTCCTGATTCCTGATTCCCGATTCCCGATTCCTATTGGTTAGCGTCTTCCGGGTCGGCGCCGCGTCCGCGTCCTCCCGCTGGTGCTGCTGGTGCGGTTCCTGCGCCGCGGCCGCGATTGCCACCGCCTCCCACGCCGCTCTCCTGCACACCGCGCCTCGTCCGCTTGATGCCTTTCGCGAGGTCATCGGCCAGTGCCTTGTCCTCGGCCCGCTCCGCGCTCAGCGCGTTGTGCACCGCCTGATTGCCTTCGTGGCAGTCGTAGGGGAGAAGCACACCACCCGAGAGCGGCGTGAGCGGCATCGACATCGTGAACGGTCGCTCGTAGGTGATCGGGTCGTCGATGGTGAACTGGTACTGCACGATGTCGGGCGCGACCCGCTTGAACATCTCGGTGATCTTCATCTTGTCGCTGTGACGGAGACCGTTGCCGTTGCCGCCGATGCTCGTTTTGTCGGTCAGGTTCGTCGTCTCGACGACCAGCACATCGCCGTCCCAATGTGCGCGCGAGTCGCCGAGGTACTGACGGATCGCCTGGTTGATGTGCGGCCGTCCGTCCGTGTAGATGATCCGGGTGTCGTGAATCATCTCGTAGCTGAAGGCGACGACGCCCGGACTCTGCACGATGCGATTGCCGTTGCCGTAGATCACGCGCAGCACCGAGCCGACGATGCCCCGTGTGATGCAGCGGTCGTACAGCGTGAAATCTGCGAAGGTGTTGAACGGCCCGTCGCCGAACGTGCCGCGGTCGCGTGAGGCGCGGCGCTTCTCGGCCGCGGGGGTCGTCGCCGGCATGCGGCCGTCTGGTGGGTCGACGATGATCGACGTCTGCCGGAATGCACGGGTCGCGTAGTCGTTGCGGAACGAGCCGACGGCGTTCTGACCGCGTTCGACGCCCTGCTTCACCTGTTTCACACGCGCAGCGAACTCCTGATCCGTCTGATACAGACGTGTGCCGAGCTCGGCGGGCCGCTCGCGCGGGATGCCGGCAGTGTCGTCGCTGCTCCACACGCCCTGCAGATCAGGTTCACCCCACGGGGTCCTGGCGGGCGTGTAGGGGATTGGTGCTCCGCCGTTGTATGCAGTGATGACCAGCGCCGGGACGTGTCCGTGCTGCGTTGAGACCGCCACCGACGACCACACGATCGCCGCGGCTACGGCCAGCGCGCCGAACAGTGAACCGACTCGACCGGTCATTGCGAACTCCTTGTAGTGCTGGCCGCCGAAAGGAACAAAAGCCGGGACGGGAAAGCAGACTGGCTGCGTCATTATACGGGCGTCGTCCGCCGGTCGTTGACAGCCAGACCGCGGCTCTGCCCTTTGAGGGCAGTGGGCCGCTATGGTAGGTTGTGTGTATGAAACGCACGAATGTTGTGATTGATGAGGACCTGCTGGAGGAGGCGGTCCGGGTGAGCGGTGAGAAAACCTACTCGCGCACGATCGAGCGGGCATTGACGGAGCTGGTCCGACGGGCCAAGGCCCGAAGCATCGACCAGCTGGCCGGTTCAGGCTTGTGGTCGGGGGATCTGTCTCAGATGCGCGGCGATCAGCTTCTCGTCGTCCGCGAGACTCGCGGCGTCTATCGACCCCGGAAGAAGCGTGTATCTCGTTGACACGAGCGCCTGGATCGAGGTGTTTCGGAAGGGGAGCCGCATCACGGTCGACACCCTCGTCGACGATCGCGATCAGATCGTCACGTGCCCGCCGGTCATCCAGGAAGTGCTACAGGGATTCGATGATGAGCGCGCGTTCCGGATCGCGAGGACGGCGATGCTGGCGCTGCCGTGTGTCGAGTTGCCGATGACCCTGTCGCTCATCGAGCAGGCAGTCGACATCTACCGGCGGGCCCGGCGCGCCGGAGTCACCGTCCGCTCGGGCGTCGACTGCGTCATCGCTGCGTGCGCGTCACGTCATAACCTGACGGTCGTGCACCGCGATCGTGACTTCGCGCATATCGCCAAGGGCCTCGCTCTGCATCACGTCGACATCGCCCGCCTCTGAGCTGAAGCCAACCACCCTCGGCCCCGCCAGTTACGATAAGATTCGCTCAGGCGAAAGGACTCTTCTCCATGCGCAGATTCGGTGGATCGCTGTTGGTCATGTCCGTGCTGGCGCTCGTGACAGTCGCGGCTCAGAGCGGGTCGAACGGCGGCGCGCGTAAGACGGCCAAGCCCCCCACGACCACGGCCAGGCCCTACACGACCTGGACCGCGTATCAGGGCGGCGCGCACTCCTCGCAGTATTCCGCGCTCGATCAGATCAACAAGTCGAACGTGTCGCAGCTCGAGGTGGCGTGGACGTATCCGATCAACGGCAACGTGACGTTCAACCCGGTGATCGTCGACAACGTGATGTACGTCCAGGGCACGGGCAACTCGATCGTGGCGCTCGATGCGTCGACCGGAAAGGAGATCTGGTCGCATGCGAACCAGGGCGCGATCGGCGCACGGGGGTTGAACTACTGGGAGAGTCCGGACCGCAAGGACAGACGCCTGCTGTATCTCAACGCCGGCATGCTGACGGCGATCAACGCGCAGACCGGCGAATTGATCCCGTCGTTCGGCTCCAACGGGAAGGTGGACTTGCGCCAGGCGCTCTGGCGCGAGGCGCGCAATCCGCTCCAGACGAGCAACCCGGGCCGCATCTTCGAGAACCTGATCATCATGTCGCTGCCGGCGCAGGGTGCCGGCTACGACTCGACGCCGGCCGACGTGCAGGCCTACGACGTGCGCACCGGCAAAGTGGCGTGGGTCTTCCACAGCATTCCGCACCCGGGTGAGTTCGGCTACGACACCTGGCCCGACGGTGCGTTCCGCACCGCCGGCGGCGTCCACAACTGGAGCGAGTTCACGATCGACGAAAAGAACGGCATTGCGTTCATTCCGTTCGGCACGGCGCGCTTCGACTTCTACGGCGGCAACCGCAAGGGCAACAACCTGTTCGCCAACAGCCTCGTCGCGCTGGATGCGCGTACCGGCAAGCGGCTCTGGCATTACCAGCTCGTTCATCACGATCTGTGGGACTACGACCTGCCGCAGGCGCCGAAGCTGCTGACGATCAAACAGAACGGCCGCTCGATCGACGTCGTCGCGCAGGCCACCAAGTTCGGGTTCATCTACGTGTTCGACCGGATGACCGGCAAACCCGTCTTCCCGATCGAAGAGCGGCCTGTGCCGCAGACCGATGTGCCCGGCGAGTGGACCTCGCCGACGCAGCCGTTTCCGATGAAGATCCCGCCCTTTGCGCGACAGTCGTTCACGGAGAAAGACATCAACCCGTATCTGCCCGAAGCGGAGAAGGAACTGCTGCGTCAACGTTTGAAATCGGTGCGCAACGAGGGCCTGTTCACACCGCCAAGCCTCGAGGGGTCGATCGAACTGCCCGGTCACAACGGCGGCGCGAACTGGGGCAGCACTGCCGTCGATCCGACGAAAGGTGAGCTCTACGTCGTGGCCAAGAACATGCCGACGTTGCTGCGTCTGATATTGAGCAACGAGGAGCCCTCGGCGAACGTCGGCGGCGGCGTGAGCCCGATCATCACGCCCGAGCAGAAAGAGAAATTCATGGCGGCGGCGAAGGAAGCGGCGGCAAAGGGCAGCCCGCGCTACACGTCGCCTTATGACTTCATGCAGAGCCCGAGCAACGGGATGACCGCGATCGGTCCGCCGTGGTCCGAGATCACGGCGTACGACCTCAACACCGGTGAGATCAAATGGCGCATCCCCGATGGCACCGTGACCGCCCCGCCTGAATACACCATCAAGCCTGGCTCCGGCGCGCACATGCCGCGCGGCGGACCGCTCGCGACGGCTGGCGGCCTGTTGTTCGTGGCGACCGCGTCCGATCGCACGGTGCGAGCGTATGATCGCGACAGCGGCAAGGTCCTCTGGTCGAAAGATCTGCCGACCGGATCGGAAGGCGTGCCCGCGACGTACGAAGTCGACGGCCGTCAGTTCATCGTGTTTCCGGTGGCCGCCGGCGCCGGGCTGTTTCCGGCGCGTTTCGGTGGACCGGCGCCAGCGCGCGGCGCGTCGGCGGGCGGTGGTCCTGAGGCACAGGGCGATGCGGGCCGCGGTGGACGCGGACGCGGCGCGGCTGCGGCACCCGGTGCGTACATCGCGTACGCGCTTCCCAAGAAGTAAACGGACAGTGTAGGGCGGGGCTGTTCCAAAAGGCCCAACGTCAGAGAGCGATTCGAATGAAACGATTTCCGAGATTAGTCGCCTTGTCAGTCCTTGTTGCGTCCGTCGCTTGGCTGCGCACCGGCCTCGCCCAGGACAAGCGTGATCAGGTCGCCCCCGGCGATTGGCCGAATCTCAATCGCGATCTCGCTGCGACCAGGTACTCGCCGCTGACGCAGATCAACGCGGGCAACGTCGCCTCGCTGAAGGAATCGTGGACCTTCAAGATGAGCGGAGGCGGAACGTCGGTCCCGCTCGTGGTCAACGGCGTCATGTTCATCGCGAACGGGAATCAAGTCGCAGCGCTCGATGGCGACACCGGCAATCAGATTTGGGCGTACTCGATCAAATCCGTTGCGCAACCGCCCGCTCCTGCGACCGACGCGCAGGCTCCGACAACAACGCCGGCGGCGCCGCCCCCTGGTCTGGCTGTTGCCGGCGGAGGTGGTGGTGGACGACGAGGTGGCGGACCGGCGCTTCCGCAGGCGTCCGCGCGCGGAGTCGGCTACTGGCCCGGTGACGGCACGCTCGCGCCGCGCGTGCTGTTCATGAGCAACACGCGGCTCTTCGCGCTCGATGCAGCGACGGGGATGCCAGCCGCCGGCTTCGGCGTCAACGGCGAGATCAACGTTGGCGTCCCCTACGGGGGCACGCCGACCGTCTATCACAACGTCGTGATCATCGGCGCCGCGGTCAACGAAGTGCCGCAAGGTCCTCCGGGGAATCCACGGGCGTTCGATGCGCGCACGGGCAAGAAGCTCTGGGAGTTCCAGACCGTGCCCAAGCCGGGCGAGAAGTACAACAACACCTGGGGCGATGGCTGGAAGGATCGCTCGGGTACGAACATGTGGGCGTTTGCTGCGCCGGTCGATGTCGGGCGCGGCATTGTGTATCTGCCGATCGCAGGGCCCGCAGCCAACTACTACGGTGGTGATCGACCCGGCACCAACGAGTACGCGAACTCGATCGTTGCCGTCGACGCGCAGACCGGGAAGTATCTCTGGCACTTCCAGACGGTTCACCACGACATCTGGGACTCGGACATTCCGAGCGCGGGAGGCCTCTTCGAGGTCACGCAGAACGGACGTCGCGTGCCGGCGATCGCACACGTCGGAAAGACGAGCTATCTCTATGTGCTCGATCGCTCCAACGGAAAGCCGATCATTCCGGTCGAAGAGAAGCCGGTGCCGAAGGGCGACGTGCCCACCGAGTGGTATTCGCCGACGCAGCCGATCCCGGTGCGTCCGGCGCCGCTCAGCCGGGTGAGCTTCAACCCGGAGACCGATCTCGTCAGGCCCGAGGACACCACTCCCGATCATGCGGCCGCGTGCAGGGCGATGATGCAGAAGGCGGGCGGGTACTACAACGCGGGCCCGTTCACGCCGTTCCTCTACCACAAGAAAGGCGATCCGCCGAAGTCGACGATTCAATTTCCCGGCGGGACCGGCGGTGTCAACTGGGGTGGAATGGCGGTCGATCCGACGACCGGCTTCATCTACGTGAACGCTCAGAACACGTCGCTCGTCGGCTGGGTCGAAGAGAAGGATCCAAACATCGACTACAGCTTCGACGCGCGTGGTTCGAAGCAGGCGTACGATCGCGCGAGCGTGAACGGCGTCGGCCCGTTCTTCACGTTCTCCGCACCGATGAATGGGTACGACGAGAACGGCAGGCCGAAGCCGGGTCCGCAGCTGCCGTGTCAGCGTCCGCCATGGTCGAAGCTGATCGCGATCAACGCGAACACCGGACAGATTGCGTGGGAGTCGGTGCTCGGGACCAACGGAGCGCTCCCCGCAGGTAAGCAATTGGTCGGCGGCAGCGGCAGCGCGGGTCCGACGGTCACGGCAGGTGGGCTCGTCTTCGTCGGGGCCACGAGCGATCGTCGCTTCAGAGCGTTCGACGCGAAGACCGGCAAGGAGCTCTGGTCGACGTCAGTTCCGGCGCAGGCGAACGCGAATCCCATGAGCTATCAGGGGAAGGATGGGAAGCAGCACGTTGCGGTTGTCGCGGGCGGAACACTGGTTTCCTTTGCCCTGCCGTAAGAAGAACAGCCGCGGCCTGACCCTTGCGACGCTCCGCGAGGGTGCGGACGCGCTTGCCGCGCGCGACGTCGATCTCGCTCGGGTCCTCGAGCGCGTCGGCTACCCGCCGATCTGGGGCCGTCGTCCGGGCTTCTCGTCTCTTGTCCGCATCATCCTCGAACAGCAGGTCTCGCTGCGATCGGCGGAGGCGATGTATCGCCGTCTCGAACTTCACCTGGGTGGGGTGACGCCTGAATCATTCGGGCGCGCGGGGGTGACGAGGCTGCGGCGGCTGGGCGTGACACGTCAGAAGGCCGGCTACTGCGTCGGTCTTGCGCGCCGCGTGCTCAGCGGCGCTCTCGACCTTTCCGCCGTCGCGCGCGCCGACGACGATGTGGGGCGCCGGATGCTCCTCGATGTTCCCGGCCTCGGAGCCTGGAGCGTCGACATCTACTACGTGATGGCGCTTCGCCGGCCCGACGTCTGGCCGCGTGGTGATCTTGCGCTCGCGGCGGCGCTACGAGATCTCAAGAAGCTGCGAGCATTGCCGACACACGAGCAACAGCTGGATTTTGCTTATGCGTGGGCGCCCTGGCGATCGGTGGCGGCGCGTATCCTGTGGGCGCTCTATCTGATCGACCGCGGCCGCTTCACTCACCAACGTGCTGCCGCATCTCCATCCACGCCGCCCGCGCTTCCTCCACCGATCCTTCATCCTCGATCGTCGTAATGTCACCGGGATCACGATCGAGGATCACTGCCTTGAGCACGCGGCGCATGATCTTTCCGCTGCGCGTCTTCGGCAGCATCTTCACGAAGTTGAGATTGCCGATGACGGCGACCGGTCCGAGCTCGCGGCGAATCGTGTCGAGCAGTTCCTGTTTCAACGGTGCCGATGGATCGTGCCCGTGCTTCAGGAGCACGAAGGCGGCGATGACCTCGCCGCGCATCTCGTCGGGCCGGCCGATGACACCGCATTCGGCGACGGCGTCGTGTTTGAGGAACGCGCTCTCCACCTCGATCGTGCCGAGCCGGTGTGCGGCGATCTTGATCACTTCATCCGCGCGTCCCGCAAACCAGTAGTAGCCGTCCTCGTCGACGTGCGCGGAATCGCCCGAGTAGTAGACGTTCGGAACCTTCCGCCAGTAATCCTCCCCGTATCGTTCCGGCTCGCCCCACAATCCTGGCGTCATCCCCGGGAACGGGCGCGTGAGCACCATGATCCCTTTTTCGTTCGGGCGGCAGCGCTCGCCATCGATCGTGACGATTGCCGCATCGATGCCCGGCAGCGGCGGCCCCGACGCGCCGGGCTTGATCGGGAGCATCGCGATGCCGTACGGGTTGCCGAAGACGGGCCCACCCGTTTCGGTCTGCCACATGTGATCGATGACCGGCGCTCGACCGCCGAGGACGACGTTCTGCAGCCAGTCCCACGCGTGCGGGTTGAGCACTTCGCCCGCGCAGACGACGCGCTCGAGGCGACGATGATCGACGTCGCGCAGGGTGTGCTCACCGTAGCGCATCAGCATCCGCACGGCCGTGGGAGAAGTGAAGATGCCGGTCGCTCCGAACTCCTCGACGACCGTTCGCCAGTGGGCGTCGGGCGTCGGGTAGTCGAGTGCGCCTTCGAATGCCACGGTCGTGCAGCCCGCGATGAGCGGCGCATAGACCATATAGCTGTGACCGACGATCCAGCCGATGTCAGATGTCGACCACCACACATCGTCGGGGCTGAGGCCGAAGCACCAGCGGCCCATGCTGGCGATGTGCACCTGGTAGCCGCCGTGAGTGTGGATGGCGAGTTTCGGCCTCGCCGTCGTCCCCGAGGTCGCCAGGATGAACGCGGGTTCGTTCGACTCCATGGGCGTGTGCGCACCCGAGTGATCGCGCGCATGCTCGAGAAACGCGTCCCACGTGATGTCGCGTCCCCGTGCGTAGCCTCGTTCCGGTGGACCGCCTTCCGGCCCGTGTACGTAGTGTCCGGCTTTAGCCGGACTCTCTCGTTCGACCACGATGACGTGCTCGACGCTATGCCCCGGTGTTCGCAGGGCCTCATCGACGATCGGCTTCAGCGGAACCGTCTTTCCTTTACGATAGGTGACGTCGGCGGTGAAGACGAGTCGCGAGCCGCTGGCGCGGATGCGATCGCCGAGCGCGTTGGCACCGAAACCGGCGAAGACGATCGAATGAATCGCGCCGATGCGCACGATTGCGAGCATCAGCGTGATCGCCTCGGGCGAGGTCGGCATCGAGATCGTGATCCGGTCGCCTTTGCGGATGCCCATGCCGCGCAGCGCCGCCGCAGTTCGCTTCACCGCATGGAGCAGTTGCGCGTACGTGAACACGCGCCGCTCGCCGCGCTCGTTGAGATAGATGAGCGCGGTATGTCCGCCGCGTCCGTGCTCGACATGATGATCGAGCGCGTTGTACGCGAGATTGGTTTCGGCGCCGATGAACCATCGGAACGTGGGGAAGGTCCACTCGAACACGCGATCCCAGGTTTTGAACCAGGGGAGCGCCGACGCCGCACGCGCCCAGAAGGCCTCTGGATCGCGTCGCCCATCTTCGATCCACCGGTGAACCACGGGGTTGATAGTGCTCACAAGCGGCAATGATAGAAGGAATCCCCGATTCCTGTTCAGTACAATCACCCCGATGCAGAGCTTCAAAGCGTTTCGAATCTTCAACGACGAAGGCAAGATTCAGGGCCGGCTCGTCGATGCCACGCTCGATGAGCTGAGCGCGGGGGAAGTAGTCATCAAAGCCGAGTACTCGAGCGTCAACTACAAAGATGCGCTCGCCGCCACCGGCGCGGGCAAGATCATCCGCAAGTTTCCGCTCATCGGCGGCATCGATGTCGCCGGCACCGTGAGTTCGAGCCACGGCGCGGCGTTCAAGACCGGCGACCGCGTGCTCGTCACCGGCTACGACCTCGGCGTGGCGCACGATGGCGGTTACGCGCAGTACGTTCGAGTGCCGGCCGCGTGGGTCGTGCATGTCCCCGACGGCCTCACGACTGTGGAAGCGATGGCCCTCGGCACCGCTGGCTTCACTGCCGCACTCGCGGTGGTCCGCCTCGAGCGCAATGGACTCGCGCCATCGCAGGGAAAGGTAGTCGTGACCGGTGCCACGGGTGGAGTCGGCAGCATCGCCGTCGCGATCCTGTCGCGACTCGGCTACGACGTCACCGCGATCACAGGCAAGGACGAGGCGCACCAGTACCTCACGTCTCTCGGTGCCAACGCGATCATCGATCGCAAGACGATGTCGATGGGCACGCGTCCGCTCGAAGCGGCAACGTGGGCGGGCGCTGTCGACGCCGTCGGCGGCGATCTCCTCGCATGGCTGACGCGCACGATGGGCCAATGGGGCAGCATCGCGAGCACCGGGCTCACCGGCGGCATCGAGGTGCACACAACGGTGATGCCCTTCATCCTGCGGGGTGTGTCGCTCATCGGTGTCGACTCGGCGATGTGCCCGATGGACCTGCGCACGAACGTCTGGCAGCGGCTGGCAACTGACATGAAACCAGCGCGCCTCGATTCGATCGCGCACGCTGTGTCGTTCGATCAACTTCCACACACTTTCGCAACGCTGCTCGACGGCCGCGCTCGGGGCCGCTACGTGGTTCAGATACACTAAGTAGCTCCATCGACGATGCTCGAGTCCTCAATTGTCGGCAGCCTGCCGAAACCATCGTGGCTCGCTCAGCCCAACGTGCTTCGCGCCCCGTGGCGCCTTGCCGGCGACGAGCTGCGCGCGGCTCAGGACGATGCGGTGCGTCTCGCCGTGCTCGAACAGGAGGAGGCCGGCCTCGCCATCGTCACCGACGGTGAAGTCCGACGACGGCATTACATCTGGGGCTTTCTCGACGGACTGACCGGCATCGACACCGAGCAGCTCGCGGTGCAGCGCTCGCGCGGCGGACGCTATTCGGAGACGACCGAAGTCGCGCGGGTGATCGGTTCGGTCGAACGAACGCAGCCGGTGTTTCTCGACGCATGCCAGTTCGCCCGCTCGATCACCGATCGGCGATTGAAGGTCACGCTGCCGGGACCGATGACGATCGTCGATAGCGTTGCGGACGAGCACTACCACACCGATCGCAAGTCGCTCGCGATGCGATTCGCCCGCATCCTCAACCAGGAAGCACGCGAGCTGGCCTCTGCGGGTGCTGACGTGATCCAGTTCGACGAACCGTGCTTCAACATCTATCTCGACGAGGTGGAAGCGTGGGGGATCGAGGCGCTCGAGCAGTGCTTGGATGGCGTGGCCGCGCGCAAGGCGGTCCACATCTGTTACGGGTACGGCACGCCGGCAGTGCTCGCGTGGAAGACGAAGAACACCGATTGGAGCCACTACTGCGTGACGCTGCCGCTCCTGGCCAGGAGCAGCGTCGATCAAGTGTCGGTCGAGTGCGCGGCGTCAGGCGTCGACGTGTCGGTGCTTCGTGAGCTCGAAGGCAAAGACGTCCTCGTCGGCGTCATAAATGTTGGGACCGAAGAGATCGAAACACCCGAGGTCGTCGCCAGCCGGATCCGGTGCGCGCTGGCGCACGTGCCGGCAGTCCACTTCTATCCGTGCACTGATTGCGGCCTCGTACCACGCAGCCGGGCCGCCTCTCGGAGTAAAATGCGCGCGCTTGCGGCAGGAGCGGCGATCGTACGCGCAGAGCTCGCCGCGGAGGCGGAGCGTGCGGCGATGGCGGGCCGGCGGTAAGCGGCGCTCGACTGTCCGTCGTTACTACAGGGTGCCCGCGATTTCTTGACAGGATGTTGACGACTCTGGTAAACGTCCCGTCTGCAATGACTTGCTGAGTATCGTCGGTCCGGCTGAAGCCGGACGCTAAGACGGTCCGGCTCAGACCGGACACTACGATTGACACGTGAGAGAAGAGGAGACCTGGCACATGCGAAACCGGTTTACAGGCGTAATGGTGGCGATAGCAGTGGCGGCGGCAGTGTCGCTTACCGTGATGCCCCTGTCCGGACAGGCAGGCCGTGGTGCACCACCTGCTGGCGGTGCGGCCGGTCAGGGACGCGGAGCAGCCGCGCCGGCGCAGCCAGCTCGCGGCGCCGCGCCGCGACCCGCACAGATCGCCGGGCATCCAAACTTGAACGGCATCTATCAGGCGATCACGACCGCCTATTGGAACCTCGAGGATCACTCCTCGACGGGGTTGAACCAGTTCTGGCAGCTGGGCGCCATCGCGGCGATTCCGGCGGGACAGAGCGTCGTCGAGGGCGGCACGATTCCATATCTGCCGGCCGCGCTCAAGAAGCGGCAGGAGAATCAGGCGGGCTGGCCGAAGACCGATCCCGAAGCCAAGTGCTACATGGGTGGCATCCCGCGGTCGACCTACATGCCGTACCCGTTCCAGATCGTCCAGGGGCAGAAGGACATCCTGTTCGTCTACGAGTACGCGAGCTCGAACCGCATCGTCCACATGGACAAGCCGTCGGAAGCGCCTGTCGACAGCTGGATGGGATGGTCCAATGGCAAATGGGAGGGGAACACCCTCGTGATCGAAGTCACCGGCAACAACGATCAGACCTGGTTCGATCGCGCCGGCAACCATCACTCCGACCAACTGAAAGTCACGGAGCGATACAGCCTGATCGGCGATACCGGCAACCTGCAGTATTCAGCGACGATCGAAGATCCGAAGACCTTTTCGAAGCCATGGACAATCAGGATGCCGCTGTATCGCATGGTGGAGCCAAACGCGCAGCTCCTCGAGTTCAAGTGCGTCGAATTCTCTGAAGAACTCCTGTACGGAGATCTGAAGAAGAAGACGTCGTAGCCCTCTTGAGGTACAATTCTGAACGTCCTGAATACCCTATGGAGATGAATCCGATGCGAAAACTCTTCAGCGTTGTGGCCGGCGCGGCGCTCCTGCTGTCGGTCGCTGCCGTGCAGTTGTCAGCGCACCACTCCTTTGCGGCGGAGTTCGACGCCAAGAAACCGGTCAAGCTGCGGGGCACGGTCGTCAAGATGGAGTGGATCAACCCGCACTCCTGGATCCACATGGACGTGAAAGATCCGGCGACGGGCAAGGTCGAGCGCTGGATGGTTGAGGGCGGCGCGCCCAATGCGTTGCTGCGGCGTGGCTGGACGAAGAAGTCGTTGCCCGAGGGCACCGAGATTCTCGTCGAAGGCTTCCAGGCCAAGGACGGCGCGAACCGCGCGAACGGACGCGACATCACCTTCCCGGATGGCAAGAAGCTGTTTGTCGGTTCGTCAGGCACCGGCGCACCGGACGAGAGACCCGAGAAGTAACACACCGTTCGTCGACTCCCGAGAGTTGGCGAGTCATGTTTGGGGTCGGGAGTGATTTGGGGTCGGGAGTCATTTTGCATCATGTCCCAACAAAATGACTCCCGACCCCAAATCACTCCCGACCTCAAATGACTCCCGACCCCAATCTCGAAGCCGTTTCCGCCGCACGGTGGCGGGTCGCCATCTCGTTGACCGCCGCGATGATGGTCACCTACTTCGGCTTCATCCTCCTCGTCGCATTCAATAAGCCACTGCTCGGATCGATTCTCACGCCAGGCTTGAGTCTCGGCATGCTCCTCGGTGCGCTCGTCATCGTCGTCGCGTGGGCGCTGACGTGGTTCTACGTGCGGTGGGCGAATACTCACTACGACTCGTCGGTCGACCGCCTCCGCCAATGACGCCGCTCGCTGCTCCGAACGCCGTCGCGATCGCGTTCTTCATACTCTTCATCGTGCTGTCGCTCGGCATCACGGTCTGGGCCTCGCGGAGGACCCGGACGGCCGATCACTTCTACACCGCTGGCCGCAGCGTCACGGCGTTTCAGAACGGGCTCGCATTGGCCGGCGACTACATGAGCGCCGCGAGTTTTCTCGGCATTGCCGGACTCGTCGCGTTGTCCGGCTTCGACGGACTCATCTACTCGATTGGCTTCCTCGTTGGCTGGCCGATCGTGACGTTCCTCATCGCCGAACCGCTGCGCAATCTCGGACGGTTCACGTTTGCCGACGTGCTCGCGACCCGGCTCACACAGACGCCGATTCGCATCTCGGCCGCGATCGGTTCTCTCGCGGTGATCGCGTTTTATCTCATCGCGCAGATGGTGGGGGCGGGCAATCTCATACGGCTGTTGTTTGGTCTGCCCTACGAGGTGGCCGTCGTGATCGTGGGTGTCGTGATGCTCGCCTACGTGCTCTTCGGCGGCATGATCGCGACAACCTGGGTGCAGATCGTCAAAGCGCTGCTCCTGCTCGGCGGCGCGACGCTGCTTGCAGGGCTCGTGCTCGCACGGTTCGGCTTCAACCCGCTCGCGCTGTTCGATGCGGCCGCCCGCACGTATGGACCCGGCGTGCTTGCGCCGGGACGGCAGGTGACGGATCCCATCGACGCGGTGTCGCTGGGCCTGGCGCTGATGCTGGGCACGGCGGGCCTTCCGCACATCCTGATGCGGTTCTACACCGTTCGCGATGCGCGGACGGCGCGCACGTCGGTCGGCTACGCCACTGCGTTCATCGGGTTCTTCTATCTGCTCACGTTCGTACTGGGCTTCGGCGCGATGGTGATCATCGGTCGCGATGCCATTACGAAGATCGATGCCGGCGGCAACATGGCAGCTCCGCTCCTGGCGGAGGGCGTCGGCGGCACGCCGTTCCTGGGTTTCATCGCGGCCGTGGCATTCGCGACGATTCTGGCGGTGGTGGCAGGTCTCACGCTTTCGGGGGCGGCGACGCTGTCACATGATTTGTGGGTCAGCGTATTCCGAGGTGCGCGTGCTGACGAACGCGAGCAGCTGGTCGTGGCGCGCACCGCGACGATCGTGCTGGCGGCGATCTCGATCGTGCTCGGCATCACATTCAAAGGGCAGAACGTCGCCTATATGGTCGGCCTGGCGTTTGCCATCGCGGCCAGCGCGAATTTCCCGGCACTGGTGCTCGCGATCTTCTGGCCGCGTCTGACGACCATGGCGGCCTGTCTCAGCATGCTCACGGGGACCGTGTCCACGCTGGTGCTGATCTGGATGTCTCCCACGATCCAGGTCGACATCCTGCATCACGCGAGCGCCTTGTTTCCGCTCAGAAACCCAGGCGTCGTGACCATTCCACTCGCCTTCATGGTAGCGATCGTCGCGTCGATCGTGCGACCGGTTCCTTCAGAAGCCAGACGCTTCGCCGAACTCGAGCGACAGCTGCACGTCGGTGTCCAGTAGCCAGCCGCGATCCTTTCGACCCGCCGCTCCGAAGTGGCTCGTGCCCGCGGTGGTTGTACTCGTCGCGATCATCCTGGTTCTCGGCTTTCTGTTGATGCGCCGTTCAGCGACGCTGCCCGCACCCGGTTCGGAAGCCTACGTGGAGACGACCCGCTCGTTCTACCACGGGCTTGCTGCACTCGAAGTGGGACTCCTCGATGATGCGCGCCAGCAGTTCACGCGCGCGACGATGCTGATACCGGATGAACCGGCATCGTGGGCCAATCTGGGGCTCGCGCAAATGCGGCTGGGTGAGCTCGACGCCGCGGCGCAACCGATCGAACGGGCGCTCACGCTGGCGCCGATGGACCCTGACATCCTGCTGCTCGCCGGTCGCATGGAGACGGCTCGCGGTCGACTCGATCAGGGGATCGCGCGCTTGCGGCAGGCGGCGATGCTCGAGCCGCGAGGGCTTCGCGCGCATTTCGCACTGGCCGAGGAGTTGAGCCGCCTGTCGACGAACGAAGCCGACAACGAGGCACAGGGCCTGCTCGACGAGCTCGCGAAGCGCGCGCCGACGAATCTTGCGGTGCTGATCGAGCGCGCGAGGCTGGCGGCACGACGCAAGGATGCTCAGCGTCTCAGTGAATCGATCGATGGACTTGGCCGGCAGTCGGAGTCATGGACGCCGCAGGCTCGTGAACAGTTCTCGGCACTTCAGCGGGCGGCCCAGGAAGGCAACTTCGACGACGCGCAGCGCACGACGACGATCCTGCGCAACGTGCTCGCGCGTGTTCCCGCCTTTGGAGAGAGCTTGAGAGCCGTGCGTTCGCCGGCCGAGCTGATCGCCGAACCATTCGATCGCTTCCTCGTCCTCGAGCCTGTCATCGCGGTGCCGTCACCGCAGGACACCGCGCTCTCGTTCAATGCGGAGCCCATCGGTGATGCTCCTGCGGAACCGCCGATCGCCGCGCTATCGGTTCCTCTGAATGTCGAGGGAACACCCGCGATCGTGACGTTCGATTCGACGAGCGTTCGGCGCATCGACACCTTGCAGGCGCAGTGGCCGTTTCCAGTCAAGGCGGGTGCCCCCGTTCGTCCTCTTCCGGCAAGCGTTGCTGCGCTCGATTGGAATCACGATTTCCGCACCGACCTCGTGGTGGTCGGCCAGGGCGGTGTCAGGTTGCTGCTTCAGGGCGAGGACGGCTCGTTCACCGATGCAACCGCCAGGGCATCGGCTGGATCGCCAGTCGCGTGCGACTGTGTCGGCGCATGGGCCGCAGACATCGAGATGGACGGCGACCTCGACGTCGTGGTGGCGACCCGGGACGACGCGCCGTTCGTGTTGCGCAACAACGGCGATGGGACATGGCGAGTCGACCATCCGTTTAGCGGCATGTCGCGCGCACGCAGCTTCGCGTGGGCTGATCTCGACGCGGACGCCGATCCTGATGCCGCGTTTCTCGATGTGGCCGGCGAGATCCATGTCTTCATGAACCGTCAGGCCGGACAGTTCGCTCAGATTCCTCGTGTCGGCGGAGTGACCGGCGCCGTCGCGATTGCGATCGCGGACATCAATGCTGACGGAGCATTCGACATCCTGGCCTATGAAGCGTCCGGCATCGTGCGTCAACTGCGTCGGGTCGGCGACATGTGGATTACGCGGCAGATTGCCGCCGGTCAGCCACTGACGAGCGCCGCGGCCGGGACCCAGCGGCTGCTGGTCGTGGACCTCGATAACAACGGTGCGCTCGACATCGTGGTCTCGGGTGGTGGGCAGTCGCGCATATGGCTGGGTGGCAGCGATCTGGAGCTTCACCCGCTCATGACGGCGCCGGCCGGCGATATTTTCTCGATCGCTGATCTCAACAACGACGGCCGACTCGATCTGATTGGCACCGCTGATGGTCGGGCGGTGCGGTTCATCACGCGAGGCGCAGCGGCGTATCACTGGAAGACGATTCGACTGCGCGCGCAGCAGAACGCCGGCGATCAGCGCATCAATGCATTCGGCGTCGGAGGCGAGATCACGGTCCGCTCGGGTCTGCTCTCACAGACACAGGTGATCACCGGCGCGCCGGTGCATGTCGGCCTCGGCACCCGCACCGGCGTCGACGTCACGCGCATCGTCTGGCCCAACGGCGTACCACAAGCGGAGTTCGGCACTGGTGTCGACAATGCGATCGTGGCCGAGCAACGACTGAAGGGATCGTGTCCGTGGGTGTTCGGATGGGACGGTAGGCGGATGGCGTTCGTCACCGACTTCCTCTGGAGATCGCCGCTCGGACTGCGTATCAACGCGCAGGAGACGGCCGGTGTCACGCAGACGGAAGACTGGGTACGCATCCGCGGTGACCAGCTGCAGCCGCGTGAGGGAACGTACGATGTTCGCATCACGGCCGAATTGTGGGAGACGCACTTCTTCGATCACGTGTCGCTGATGGTCGTCGATCATCCGGAGGCGAGCGAGGTGTTCGTCGACGAGCGCTTCTCCCCGGCACACCCGCCATCGTTGACGGTGCACGCGTTTCACGTCGCGACGCCCGTGCACGCCGCCTGGGACGAGCACGGGACCGATGTCACGAGCCTGGTGAGCGCAGTCGACGGCAAGTACCTCGGGACCTTCGCGCGCGGCGCGTATCAAGGGATCGCGCGCGAGCACTATGTCGAATTCGATCTCGGCCGGGAGGTCGGCACGGAGCCGTTGATGCTCGTGGCGAGCGGGTGGATCTATCCGACCGACAGCAGCATCAACGTCGCTATCTCACAGGGATCACAGGCACGGCCGAGCGGTGTGTCGCTCGAAGCGCAGGATCGTGCGGGGCGCTGGGTCGTGCTGAACAAGGATGTCGGCTTCCCGGCCGGCAAGAACAAGACGATGCTGGTCGATCTGCGGGGCAGCGCAGGTGCTCGGCGGTTCCGTCTCCGGACCAATCTCGAGATCTATTGGGATCGCCTGGCGACGACGACGCCGATCGCCGGGCCTGAAGAACAGGCCCGCTCTACACTGTCGACCACGCGGCTTCAGCCCTCTTCGGCGGAGCTGCGATTCCACGGGTACTCGCAGACGATCTCGCCGCGCGGTGACTCGCCAGAGACCCCCATCTACGAGCGCCTGTCGAACACGACCGCACGGTGGCGCGATCTGGCCGGGTACTACACACGCTTCGGTAATGTGAAAGAACTATTGGCCGCTGTCGACGATCGGTATGTGATCATGAACGCGGGTGATGAATTGCAGCTGCGCTTCGCCGAACAGCCTGCAGTCAAGCCGGGTTGGAAGCGCGATTTCGTGCTGATTGGCGATGGATGGGAGAAGGACGGCGACTACAACACCAGCTTCTCGCAGACCGTGCTGCCGCTGCCGTCGCATGACCGTCCGGACTACGGCGCGATCCGCAGCTCGCTCGTCCTCGAAGACGATCCGGTGTATCGCCGCCATCCCGAGGATTGGGTGAACTATCACACGCGATACGTGACACCCGACAGATTCATGAGGGCACTGAGGACCCACTGAGTAACGACAGGCCGAGGCACGGAAGACATCTTGGAACGTCATTGATCTCCACCACTAATCCCCTGCGACAACGGATCGCCTGGATCGCATGGACGTTGATGCTCATCGCGTCGCTGGCGCTCGTGCGCGCACTGAATCAGCGAGTAGCGGGGCAAGAACGCGATCACGAAGGCACTGCCGACGCGCGCTACGGGTTCACGCTGACCGAATCGGCCAAACGACTCGGCGTGAACGCCGTGCATCAGGGGCCCACGTTCGATTCGCGACTCGCCCACATCATGCCGCAGGTGGCCTCGATGGGGGCGGCCGTTGCCGTGGCGGATTTCGATCGCGATGGCTGGCAGGACTTCTACGTCACCAACGGCGGCGAGGGGAGCCTCAATCATCTCTATCGCAACAAGGGCGACGGCACGTTCGTCGACGTGGCGGCGTCGCTCGGCGTCGCCGATATGAATCAGCGCCGCACGGGAGTCTCGATGGGCGCGGTGTGGGGCGACTACGACAACGATGGCTGGGAAGATCTCCTGCTCTATCGCTACGGACGCCCCGAGCTCTTTCACAACGATCAGGGCCATGGCTTCACTGCCGTTGGCGAACGGGCGGGGCTGCCTCGCTGGGTCAACGCGAACAGCGCGACGTGGCTCGACTACGACGACGACGGGCGTCTCGATCTCTTCATCGCCGGCTACTGGCCCGACAACGTCGATCTCTGGAAGCTCGAGACGACGAAGATCATGCCGGAGAGTTTCGAGTACGCGAACAACGGAGGGCGGAAGTACCTCCTGCACAATCGCGGCGATGGGACATTCGAGGACACGACCGCGGCAATGGGCATCGCGAGCAACCGGTGGACGCTGGCGGTCGTTGCCGCCGACCTGCATGGCACCGGGTACCCGGATCTTTTTCTGTCCAACGACTACGGCGTGTCGGAGCTCTTCGCCAACCGTGGCGGCAAACACTTCGTAGACGTCGCGCCGCAGTCGGGCGTCGGCCGCGCGCCGAAGAGCGGCATGAACGCGGCCGTCGGCGACGTCTTCAACGACGGACGCCTCGCGATCTACAAGACCAACATCTCAGAGCCAGGCGTGCTCGTGCAGGGCAACGACCTGTGGGTGCCAAGCAGGTCAAAGGTCAAAGGTCAAAGGGCAAAGGGAGGAGAAGAGACGGAGACGGTTGACTACGAGAACCTCGCGAGCAGCATGGGCGTCGATCTCGGTGGATGGAGTTGGGGAGCACAGTTCGGCGATCTCAACAACGACGGCACTCAGGATATCTATCTGACCAACGGTTATGTGTCGGCGGGGGAGCGCAGCAGCTATTGGTACGATTTCGCGGTGATCGCCGTCGGCCACAGCCAAATCATCGGCGACGCGGCGAACTGGCCGGCGATGAAGGGACGCAGCCTCTCGGGTTACCAGAGAAAACGCGTGTGGCTGAACGACGGCCTCGGTCGCTTCACTGAAGTGGCGCAGGTCGTCGGCGTGCACGATACCTACGATGGCCGCGCCGTAGCGCTCGCTGATCTGCGCAATCGCGGCGCGCTCGACGTGATCGTCGCGAACCAGAAGGGCCCACTGCTCATCTATCAGAACAGCGTCGATCCCGGGCGGCATTGGGTGCAGTTCGATCTCGAAGGCGGGCGCAGCAATCGCAGCGCGATCGGCGCTCGCGTCGAGCTGCACTGGAACGGCCATGTGCAGGTGCAGGAGGTCGCGGCGGCCACTGGCTTCAGCGCGCAGAATCAGCACCCGCTCCACTTCGGGCTCGGGTCTGCGTCGGCGATCGACCAGGTCGTGATCCGCTGGCCGTCGGGGCAGATGCAGACGATCGAACACCCTGCGATCGACTTGCGACACAAGATCAAGGAACCCGATGCCGAGTGACGCACAGACGCTCGCGTCGCAGGATCGCGTCGCATCAGGCCGGCGTCGATTCCTGACTCTCGACAATCGATACCTGCCGCCGCTTTTGATCACGTCGATCCTACTCGGCGCGCAGCTCTCGTTCGGGATTCTCGAGGGCTGGGAGCGAACCGGGCTGGCGATCGCGACGGCGATCGGTGCCGAGCTCGTGATGGGACGCATCACGTACGGCGCATGGCCCAATCCGGCGAGCGCGTACATCAGCGGGATCAGCGCCGGCATTCTGGTGCGGTCGCCCTTCCTCTGGCCGTATTTCCTGACGAGCCTGATTTCGATC
>DATFRP010000049.1:0-32195 GCA_035263125.1 Vicinamibacterales bacterium | reverse complement strand
TCTGACGTCCTGGCTCGCAATCACCGCGGTCGCCGGAGACGGGCTGAACCCGGAGGCGCTCTTCGGCATGCTCGGTCCGCTGGTGGCCACGTGCCTCAGCTGGCTCTCGATCGAGCGGACGCACAGGTCTGCTCCCGAGCGGGTGATGGGCGTGATGATCGTGGGCTTTGCCATCAAGTTGATCTTTTTTGCGCTCTACGTCGCGATCATGCTGCGGCTGATGGCGCTGAGGCCGGTACTGTTCGTCACCGTGTTCGTGACCTACTTCGTTGTCTTGTATGCGATGCAGGCGCTGTTCCTGAAGCGCCTGACTGCGCTTCAGTGAGCCGAGATGCTTCAAGCGCCTGAAATCGTGCATGCCGCTACCGAGGCGGCGACCCCGGAAAAGCTGAATCCCGGGGAGACCATCATCGGCCACGTGGCGAATTCGTCGGTCGATCACCCCCTGATCCACTTGCCGACGATCTTCGGCATCGACATGTCGGTCACCAAGCATGTGCTGATGTTGTGGATCGTCGCGGCGCTGCTGCTGGTCGTCGTGACTGCGGCCGTCCGTCGCTACGCGCGCCAGGGCACGATGGTCCCCTCCGGAAGGCTTATCGGCCTGATTGAGTACGTCACCGTTCGCGTGCGCGACGAGATCGTAGCGCCGGCGGTCGGCCACAAATGGGTCGACGCCTACACGCCGCTGATCCTGCTGTTCTTCCTGTTCATCGTGTCGGCCAACGCGATCGGTCTGATTCCGATCTTCGATCTGCTCGCGCTCCTGAACCACACCGTACTGCACCTGCCGGAAGACTCACTGCTGGTGCGCCTGACGCATGGCGGGGTCACCGCCACCGGAAACTTCAACGTCACCGCCGCCCTGGCCACGATCAGCTTCATCGCGATCATTGTCGCCGGCGTCCGCGCGCACGGCTTCTTCGGCCATTGGAAGAACATGGCGCCGCACGGGCTGCCCAAGCCGCTGCTGCTGATTCTGATCCCAATCGAAGTCATGGGCATGTTCGTGCGCCCATTCGCGCTCACGATGCGACTTGCCGCCAACATGACGGCCGGGCACATTGCGCTGCTCGCCGTCCTCTTCATGATCTTCACGTTGGCCGACGCGACGCGAAGCGCCCTCGTCGGCTTCGGCGTCGCGCTTCTGGCGGTGCCGCTGTCAGTCGGCATCGGCGTCCTGGAGGCGGTCGTCGTGGTGCCCGTGCAGGCGTTTGTGTTCACACTGCTCACGGCCGTGTTCATCGGCATGGCCATTCACGCCCATCACTGAGCGCACTGGGGCCAGGACCGACCAGCGCGATCGAAGGAGAATAGAGAATGACAGGCGACATCCTTGCATTTGCTTACCTCGGCGCTGCGCTTGGGGCCGGTCTGGCCGCCATCGGCGCGGGCGTCGGGATCGGCCGTCTTGCGGCCGGCGCCGCCGAAGCCGTCGGCCGTCAGCCGAGCGCGGCGGCACAGATCAGCGGTGCGGTCATGCTGCCCCTCTTCCTGCTCGAAGGCGTCGCCATCATCGCTGAAGTCGTCGCGCTGCTCATCGCCCTCAAGTAGTCGAGGAGACGCTGAAAAGTGGTGGAGGCACCATGTTGAATCCGTTGGCTGTACCCGATCCCGGGCTCTACGTGTGGACCATCATCACGTTTCTCGTTCTGCTGGTCGTGTTCAACAAGCTGGCCTGGCGGCCGCTCAAGGGGATACTCCAGACCCGCGAAGACCTGATCCGCAAGTCGCTCGACGATGCGCGGCAGGCGAAGCAGGAGCTGGAGCGGTTGCACGTCGAGTCGCAGAAGATCCTCACCGAGGCCCGCGTGCAGGCGGACAAGATCCTGTCGGAGACGCGATCGGACGCCAATCGGCTGCGCGACGAGCTCAAGCAGAAGGCGCAGACCGAGGCGGCCGGCATCATGAAAAACGCCGAACGTCAGATCGAGATGGAGACGGCGCGTGCGCTGCAGCAGATTCGCAGCGAGGCGGTCGATATCTCGGTGGCGATCGCGTCGAAGCTGCTCGCACGAAACGTCACGAAGGAAGACAACGAGCGGCTGATCGAAGAAACGTTCAAGCAGATCGAGGCGCGCAAGCCAAGTTAGTGGCAGGGCCGATAGTCCGGTAGGCCGCGTCTCCGTTCCCGTATGACTCGCGCCCGGCAACGCGTGGTAGCCGTCGTTGCGGCGCTCGGCGGCGTCACGCTGTTCGCCTACGCGGTGCAGCGGGCGGGCGCGGCCGAGATCGTCGACAGCATTCGACGCATCGGATGGCGACTGCTGCCGATCCTCGGCTTGGCAGGCGTCCGATTCTTCCTCAGAGCCGCGGCCTGGCGGCTCTGTATGCCACCGGGCGCGCGGATGTCCATGGGCCGCGCGTTCAGCGCGTTTCTCTCGGGCGACGCCGTCGGCAACATCACGCCGCTGGGCATGGCCGCCAGCGAACCCACCAAAGCCATTCTCGTTCGTCATCGTCTCGAGACGAGCGTGTCGATTGCCTCGCTCGCGATCGACAACCTCGTGTACGCCGCGTCGATCGCCGTCGTCATGATGGCCGGTTTGGTCGTCGTGCTCTCCACGGTGCCGTTGTCGATTGAAGGCAGGGAAGCGGCGATCGTGGCGCTGATCGTGCTCGTCGTCGGCGGTGCAGTGACGCTCCGACTGCTTCGCGGGACCTGGTCCACGGAGGCTGGCCCGCGGCCGCGCTGGCGCGAAGCGCTGTCGCGGATCCGTCAGTCGATCGTGACCCACTGGACGGCCTCACCCGTGCGAGTCGTGCAGGCATTCCTGCTCGACATGGCGTTCCACATAGTGGCCGTCTACGAGATCTTCCTGACGCTCGGATGGCTGCTGGGCGGTCAACCGACGATCGCGCAGGCGCTCGTTTTCGGAGCGCTCGATCGAGCGGTGACTGCGGCGTTCAAATTCGTCCCGTTCCGCTTGGGCATCGACGAAGCGCTGACCGGTGCGTTCGCACCGGTCATGGCGGTGCAGCCTGTGGCTGGCGTCAGCCTCGCAGTGGTGCGGAAGCTGAGAAATCTGGCGTGGAGCGCGGTGGGGCTGCTGCTTATCGCCGGGGCGCCAGCTCGAACTGGGCCAGCGTCGGATCCCCGGGGAAGCGAGCCCGCGCGTCGGACCTGAGCGCTTCGGCTCGCGATCGTTCGCCGAGGATCGTCCACAGCCGCGCCGCGACCGCGTAGCCCTCTGGCGTGGGCGTTGCGGCGACGAGCTCGTTCAGCACATCCTCGACGGCGGCGTCGCGATTGCTCGCGCGGTACAGCATCGCCAGGCTCGTGTACGCCTGGACGTTGCGCGGGTAGACACGCAGCTCCTCACGGAACTGCGCTTCCGCGTCGTTGTATCGATCGAGGTGCGCCAGCGATTCGCCAAGATAGAAATGGAGATCGGCGAGCGATGCGCCGTGATCCCTGATGGCATCGGCCGCTTCAGTGAAGGTGGCGACCGCGTCCTCGTATTTGCCCTTGTCGTAGAGCAGCCGTCCGCGAACGAATTGTGGCACCGGCGAGGTCGGATCGGCAGCATGGGCGGCGTCGGCGTGCTGTGTGGCGGCGTCTGGATCCTTGTCGGCCAGAGCCACGCGGGCAGCCATTTCGTGCGCCGCGGCCAGCGCATGCCCGTCTTCGTGTTCGGCGAGTGCGATGGCGATCTGGGCCTGCTCGCGTGCCGCCGACGTCTTGCCGGTCCTCACGAGCGCGTCGGCGAGTGCCAACGCGCCCGGGGTTGCGTCAGGTCGCAGTTCGCGCACCGTGCCAAACGATCGAATCGCCTCGTCGAACCGCCCCATACGAACGAGCAGTTCGCCGAGCTGGTACTGCACCGTCGCGAGCGATGGATGCGCGCGCGTAATCGCCTGCAGCGCTCTGATTCCGGCCGAGTACTTCTTCTGCCCAATCAACATCGCGGCAGCGCGATGCGCGTCAACGGTCTCGCGTTCCGCCGCCTCGTCGAGCCCCATGTCGCCCGCAGGCGCAACGCGAAATGGACTCAGATAGCCGAGCAGCGCGTAGCGCTCCTCGTCGCTGGGAGGGAGCGATGCGGGGAGGGCGATTGTGGTCGACGCCAGCATCTCGTCGAGCCCCGTGCGCAGCCGGCCGGCCTCGGTGGATTCTCCACTGCCGGCCTCGTCGCCCGATGGCGCAAGCGGCACCAGATCTTCATCGGCTCCGCGGATGAAGCGGTAATGCTCGCCGGTGAGCGCAAAGAGCGGATGTCCGCCGAATCGATAGTAGGCGGCAAATGTTTCCGAATAGATCGGTCGAGCCGGAATGGTGCCGCGCTCCTTGTCGAGGACCGCCCGGAGGGATCGTCCCCGCAACTCTCCTGGAATCGGCGCACGTACCAAATCGAGAATCGTCGGCACGAGATCGATGTGCTGCACTGGAGCGAGGACGCGTCGCCCTGCGCCTTCGCTCCTGGGCTGCTTCATCATGAGCGGCACGCGCAGAGCCCCGTCATCGAGCGACGTCGCTGCACCGGTCTCACCGTGATCGCCGGCCACGACGATCGTCGCGTCGGCGTACAGACGGCGCTGCTTCAAGGCCGCAGCGATCCGCGCGACGGCCGAGTCGGCATCCACGCGGTCGACCTGCACGAAGAGGAAGAACCGCTGGCTCCCCTGGAGCTGAAGCCACTTCTCCGCCGCATCGATCGTCAGCGACCCCTGGCGCTCGAGCGCGGGCGATTCGCCAGCAGCCGGTACCGGAATGTCGGCATCGAAGAACGAAAAGCCCTGCGCGACGCCGGACTGCGGGCGCAGCAGAAACGACGAGACCGCTCCGCCGGTTGCGAAGCCCCGGTTCCGCAGCAGACCTGCGAGCGTCTTGGCGTGCTCGTTCAAGACGAAGCCTGCTTCGTCCCGGACGCCATGGTCGATCGGGAGCTGGCCCGTCAGCATCGACACGTGGGACGGCAGCGTTTGCGGCGAATGCGCGTAGGCGCGCTCGAAGATCACCGATTCCGCGGCGAGCTCGTCGATCGCGGGTGTGTCGCTTCGTTCTGCCCCATAGGCGCGCAGCTCAGTGGCCGGGATGCCGTCGATCGAGATGAGCACGATCGGCCCCTGATGCGCCGGCGACTCGCGTGCGTACCACCAGCCGACGGCCGCAGAGGCCGCAACCGCCACGAAGAAGAGCGCGATGATGAACGAGGCGAGCCAGGGCCGCGTTCTCGCCTGCGGACGAGTCGTCATGAGCTATTTGAGCGCCGACGCTTCGGCCCTGACCGTGGCCAACTCCGTTTTGGCCTCTTCGTTGTCGGGCTCGCTCGAGAGGAACGTCGTATATGACGTGATCGCACGCTCGAGCAGCGTGCGTCGTGTTGAAGGGTTGGTCTCCTGCGCGGCTTTCTGTCGGTAAGCGCTCGCGACCACCAGATTCACGGCAGTGAGTTTGGGATTCTGGTCGCGCACCTGTTCATAGGCGGAGATCGCCTGATCGATCTGGCCTTTGTCGCGCAACCCGTTGGCCGTCGTGATCTGCTGCTGGACCGTCCTGGTCAGCGCATTGGGAATCGGCCCGAGATCGCGGGCGAGCACGAACGGAATCGGCTGAGTGCCACCAACCCGCACCGGCCATGGGGTTTGCGCCGCGGTGAAGCCAGGAGCTTCGGCCACGAAGGTCCACGTTCCCGTGCGCAGCCCGATCATGGCCCATCGCCCTTTGTCGTCAGTGGATGAGGCGATTTCAGGCGGGTAGGCATCTTTGTTGATGGCGCGGACGGTGGCGCCCTTCAACGGTTTGCCCCCGGTGTCACGCACCGTACCCGTCGCGCGTGCAGACTGCGCGAGGGCTGGCGCGGCCAGGCAGAAAGCCACGAAAACGGCGGCAGTGATCGCGAGGGGTCGCATACGAAGATCCTCCCAGCCGGGGTTTCCCCGCGTCCGGCGGACGCTTGATTTTATAGCAAGGAACCGGCTGCCTTGCTGCTGTTTAGCGTTCCGGGTTCCGCTTCCGGACCCCTTTGAGCTCCTGAACCCTGGACTTCACAGTTCTAGACCCGGGTACCGCGGGCTTGTCCCCATACATCCGGCTATCGGCTTCACGGATCGCGTCGCGTAGAGTAGCGGCATTGAACTCGACTTCTGCGATCCCGGCGCTCAGGCCGAGGTACGGAGGCAAGCCGGCTGCGACCCGGTCGCGTTCGAAGCCCTCCTTCAGGCGCCTGCCTTTCTCGACCGCTTCCGTTTCCGAGCAATTCAGCAGCAACACGAACTCGTCGCCGCCCCACCGGATGGCGTAGTCCGAATGCCGGACCTGAGCTCGCAGCAGCGCCCCGATCATCCAGAGCACGGCATCTCCGCGATCGTGGCCGAGTGTGTCGTTGAGGCGCTTGAAATGGTTGACGTCGAGGAACACGACGGTGAGCGGAGCCAGATACCGGCGATGGCGTTCGAGCTCCCGACGCTCGATTTCTTCGAGGAAACGTCGGTTGTGACATCCGGTCAGCGGGTCGGTGATGGCGAGACGCTGGATTTCTTCGTTCGCGCCCGCAAGCTGGCGGTTGGCGAGACGGAGCTCCTGCGTCATGTCTTCGAAGATCAGCAGATGCATCCCGAGCGCGACGAGAAGCAAGCTGAGGACGGTGAACGTGCCAAGCCGATCCTGCCAGCTGGCGAGATCGACTGCGACCGACGCAACCGCGCTGCTCAACGTGAGCGCGGCGACGAGCGCCAGCCCGGCGCCGATGAGCAGGGCTCCCGCAAATCGGGAATCCCGGGCGAGCCTGAGATAGAAACGCGCCGACCACCCGAGGATCCCCGCCGTCAACAGCGAGCCGCTGATGACCACTGCCCCGATCGGCACGACAAAGGGCGCGACGAGGAACCACAGCGTTGTGACCACGATGCCATTCAGTCGCTGTGCTCCCCATCGGAGGGTGTACTGCGGATAGGTTTCGGCGGCGACGAGAACGAGGACCGATCCCCCCACCGTGAACAGCACCGCAAGACCGGTCAGCACACGATCCAGCGTCGCATCGGCGTACGTCTGTGAAACCAGCGCGAGCGCGGCGGTCGCGAACACCCAAGCGCCGATCCAGTACACGATGAACGATCGGCCGCGATAGAGATACAGCAGGCTGAGCATGCCTGCCGTGACGAGCGCCCCGTAGGCCGAGAGCACTCTCGGACGGATGGCCATCGGCGCCAATCCGGGAAGGCTTCGAAGCGTATCGAGCGCGAACACGACGCCGTCGTGCGGGGAAAGCGCGTGGGTGACGGCGGGAACGACGAACGGGGCGAGCACGGCCAGCGCGACCGTCGCGCGCGCGATCGTCCGCGACACTAGTACAGCCGATACAGCATCAGGTAAATGACGACGCCGGTAACGGACACGTACAGCCAGAGTGGCAGGGTCCATCGCGCGATTCTCGCGTGTCGATCGAACTGTGATCGCAGACCTCGAGTCGCCGTGATCAGTGCGAGCGGCACGATGGCGGCCGCCAGCACGACATGAGTGAAAAGGATTGCGAAGTATATGACACGAACCGGACCCTGCCCGGCGAAAGGGCGCGATCCAGTGTGCAAATGGTAGATGACGTAGCTTGTCAGGAAGAGCGTCGACGACGCGAGCGCGGCCAGCATGCAGCGTTTGTGCTGCGCGACGTGGCCACGACGAATGAATCCATAGCCGGTGGTCAGCAGCACCGCCGAGATCCCGTTCAGTGCGGCGTTGACGGCAGGAAGTGAACTGACGAACTCGGGGTTCAAGGGTTGAAGGACAAGAAAACGCGATCGATGACTAACGCGCCCCACAGCAGTGTCAGGTAGGAGAGCGAGAACAGAAAGAGGCGTCGTGCGTTGGTCTGCGATCGATCGCGCGCGAAAAGCGCGGCCAGCCCGATGAACGCGAAGCCCAGACCAGTCGCGACGACGCTGTATGCGGCGCCGGCGAGGCCGACGAGCGCGGGCAACAGGCTGACCGGCCAGAGCACCGCGGCGTAGAGCAGCGCCTGATGACCCGTTCGACGGCCATCGGGTTCGAGCACTGGGAGCATCGGGATGCCCGCGCGTGCGTAGTCGTCGCGATACATCCATGCGATCGCCAGGAAGTGCGGCATCTGCCAGAAGAACACGATGCCGAACAGGACCAGCGCGGGCAGCGTGATGGTGCCGCTCGCCGCCGCCCACCCGATGACGGGCGGAAGCGCACCAGGCACGGCACCAACCAGCGTGGCCAGCGACGTGCGTGTCTTGAGCGGCGTGTACATCAGCACATAACTGATGGATGTCACCGCGGCTACGATCGCCGCCGTCGGATTGGTGGCGAGCGCCAGAATGGCGAGTCCTGCCGCCGACAACGCGACGCCGAACCACGTGCTTTCGCTGACGCTCAGGCGTCCGCGAGGGAGCGGCCGATTGCTCGTCCGGCGCATCCGCGCGTCGGTCTCGCGCTCCCAGACCTGGTTCAACGCCGCCGCCCCTCCCGCGACGAGCGCGGTGCCGATCAACGTATGGGCAACGAGGAGCAATGGGACACCGGAAGGTGACGCGAGGTAGAGGCCGCCCAGCGTGGTGATGAGCACCAGCATGTTCAGCCGCGGTTTCGTCAGCGTAAGGAAATCGAGCGCATGACGCTCGCTCACGGCCTTCGAGGCTGGAGCTGGCACGGTCGTCGCGTTTGCTGCGTGGGCTTTCATGCGTGCCCCCGACTCGGGACTCGGACGGTGTAGGCCGGGTCTTGCTGTGTAGACCCGGCGCCCGTTGCCCCGACGCCAACCGTACGCCCGAATCGTGCCCGATGTGCCCGCAGCGCGAGGACCACCGTCGTTGCAAGCACGCATCCGCCCGTGACGACGTGAAGCGAGTTGATGAGAACGTCCTTGTGGCTGAGTACTGTCAGCGCTCCGAGCGTCACCTGCGTTGCCACGAGCACGAGCAGCAGGATCGACGGACGAACCAGCTCCGCCCGCGAGCGATGGTGAAAGAAGACGTGCCCCGTCGTTGCGAGTACGCACAGGCTCGCGATGAGCGCGCCGATGCGGTGCGCGAAATGGATCGCGATCTTCTCGTCCCACTGCGGCGGAATCAACTGCCCGAAGGCGAGCGGAAAGTCAGGAATCGCCAGGCCCGCCCCCGTATGCCGCATCGTCGCGCCGACGATGATCTGGATGTAGACGACCACGGCGGTGACGATCGCCATTCGCTGAAGGAGCCGATCATCGGGCGCCGGCCCGTGTGTCGAATACGCCTGCATCCAGCCCGGTGACGTCACCACAGCGATCGTCATCGTCAGGCTGAAGACGACCTGCGCGAGGCTCGCGTGCGCGATCGAAATCGGGTCAGGCAGGAAGAAGAGGACGGTGATTCCTCCGAGCACGCCCTGTGTGATCACCGCGCCCAGAGCGATGTAGCCGAGTCGTCGAACCCAGGCGCGCGGTTCAGTGCGCCACAACCAGATCGCGAGAACGACAATGAGAAAACCGACCGTGCTCGCGATCAGTCGATGGGTGTGCTCGTAGCGGATACCACCGACCATCTTGCTCAGTGGGAACGTGAACATCGAGTAGCCGTAGGTGGTCGGCCAGTCCGGGACGGAGAGTCCCGACTCCGTGCTCGTGACCAGACCGCCGGCAAAGATCAGAACGGCCGTGGAGGCCGCAACCAGGGATGCAAAGAGGTGCCGCATCAAACGCATCAGACCTTGAACATGAACGTGATCGGCTTGGATTCCGTGGCGCCGATCGTCACCATCTGCGTCTGAGTGCCCAGCTTCTCGTGCCACGCTTCGACCGTGTAGGTACCCGGGGGCAGCCCCTTGAGTTCAAACGACCCGCCGGCGCCGGTCACCGCATAGAACGGATGCGGGAGGACGCCGACCCACGCGTTCATCCACTTGTGCACGTCGCACTTGAACGGCACCATGACTTCCGCTGTCGTGAAGACCGTCGAGTACTTCTCGCCCTTCAGCCTCTGTCCGCGGTTGAACTCGCGGTTGTTCATCGGGAGCGCGTGGATATTGTGCAGCGTGTCGTCGCTGTTGACGATGTTAAATGGCTGGCCGACTTGAATGCCGAACACCCGTGGCTCGTACCAGCAGCCTTTCTGATCGAGCACGACCGGTGTCGTCGGCACGGGGAATTTCAGGTTGCCAAGCCCGTCTTTGATGTAGACGAAGACGTTCTGCAGCCCGTCGCCGTCGACGACGAACGTGCGCGTCGTCTTCGGGCCTTGCTTCGCGCAGTAGTCGTCAGAGCTGAGGTTGATCGTCGCGGCAGCTGGCGGCTTGCCCTCGAGCTTGACCGAGCCGGTGATGCTCCCCGCGGTTGCCGGATCGACTGGATTCGTGACCGCTGTTGCGGCGGGAGCGGCCGTACCAGCGGGTGTGCTCTCGCCGCCGCCGCAAGCGCCAGCCGCGACTGCGAGGGTCAAACCCAGAATCAATGAAGTTGCGCGAATAAGGACGTTCATGAGGGGCAGGACTCCAACTGGAAATTATCTCACGCCGCCTCCTGCCGCCTCGATCTTGCGCAGAACGCGGTCTTGGAACCACTGCGGGCTCCACCAGTCGACCGGGGTGACCTGCTGGCCGCTGACGAGCATCGTGAAGTGCAGGTGATCGCCGCCCGCCAGCCCGGTCATGCCACTACGTCCGAGCTCCTGGCCTTTCTCGACCATGTCGCCAACCTTGACCTTGATCGATGAGAGGTGGCCGTACAACGACTGCACGCCGAGGCCGTGGTCGATCACCACGCAGTTGCCGTAAATGCCGAGGTCGGAGGCGTGCAGGACTTTGCCGCGCTGCGACGCGACGATCGCGACGTTGGCCGTCTTGGCGAGATCGAACCCGAGATGGACCTGCTTGTCCACGTCCTTGCCCTGATAGACGTAGGTCCGGGTGTCGGCGAACCGCGCTTCGACCTGTGAGTTTCCGAGCTGTTGAAATGCGTCCTTGAACAGCAGCTCGGGCGACGTCTTCTTCGCCAGGTCCATCAGATACTGATTGTTCTTCCGCCTCAGGTCGCCGTTGATCTTGAGGAACCCCACGAGCAGGTTGTCGGTCGCGATCTTCTCGTCTGGCGAGTTGCCGGCGATCGCCGGAACGACACGACCGAGGAACTTGTCGTCGATGTCGATCCGGCTCTTCACGTACGCCTTCGGGAACACCTTATGGTCGATCGGCACTACGACCTCGTTGCCGGCCGGGTCCCTGGCGAACGCCTGAATCGGTGCGTCGGGCTCCTGATTGAAGAGCAGCGCGAAGAAGGCGACGCGCAGGGCCGGATCGCTGGTGATTCCGACACCCTTGGCCGGGAACCCCGGATATTCGATGTTGCCCACGCGCACGCCCGACTCGACGTCGTTCGGTGTGACGCGGTACACGACGAACTCGCTGCCACCGAGATTGATGTAGTGGAACGTCGAGAGCACTGCGGCCTGCGGCGGCTGGAGGCGCACCTGCAGATCGCGTGTGACAGTCGTTTCGACCTGCCGGAGGCCGTAGAGCACGGGCCGTGTGGCTCGAACGACGAGGCGCGCGGGACCCGCCTGCAAAGCCGGAATCGCCTTCTTTCCGATCGGTTGCTTCACGTACAGGCGTTCGGCGGCAGCGGCCGTCGTCGTCTTCTGCTCGCGAGGATCCAGCGTGTAGACCGGAAAAGTCTTGCCGCCCTGTTCGAGGGTGACATCGAGTGACGTAAACCGCCCGCCCGGCGCCTGCGCCACGACTTCGGCGGTGCCGCCCAGCCCGATGAACCGCCCTGGCTGCTTGACGTCAACCGAGGGTCGTCCGGCGAATCGGCCGGCGAGGAACCAGGCCACACCAACGCCAAGTGCGGCCAAGACGACGAGCCGAAAGAGGAATTTGAGGAACCCACTCATCCTTCGAATGATAGCGCGCCGCGCCCGGTCGGCGCGCCTCGATGTGGCGTGCTGTTTACAACGTCGCCACTGTCATGCGATACGTTTGCGGCCGGCGGCGCACCACTCGTTCGGCAATCCTCCATTCATCCGTGCGTCACTCGAGGAAGTATGAAGAAATTGTGTGTGGCATTGGCCTGTGCCTGCGCTGTCGTCGTCTTCCCGACGTCGAACCAGACGCGTCTCTACGCCCAGGCGGGATCGAGCGTTGTCATCAGCGAATTCCGGACGCGAGGTCCACAGGGCGGAAACGATGAATTCGTGGAATTGTTCAATGCCTCCGCGTCGTCGGTCGACATCAGCGGCTGGAAAATATCGGGATCCAACAGCGCTGGCACGACAAGCGTTCGGGCGACGATCGCAGCCGGAACGACCCTGGGGGCAGGATGCTTCTTCCTCGCGGTGAACACGGGGTCGTCTGGTTACAGCGGGACCACGCCCGGCAACCTCACATACACAACGGGCATCACCGACGACGGCGGGGTGGCCCTAAGTCGCAGCGACAACACCATCGTCGACCAGGTGGGGATGAGCGCCGGATCGGCATTCGGGGAGGGACCGCGGCTCACCGTCCTCCTCACGACGAATGTCGATCGATCGTACGCACGGACGCCAACGCCCGGGGCGGATACAGACGACAACGCCGCAGATTTCGCGTTGACCACGCCGAGCGGCCCCCAGAACCTCGCATCGGTTGACGGGTGCGGCGGCACACCACCCGTCGATCAGGGGAAAGCGGTGATCAGCCAGATCTACGGTGGTGGTGGCAACAGCGGTTCGGTCTTCTCGAACGACTTCATCGAGATCTTCAACCCGGGTCCGAGTGCGGTGAACCTGGCCGGTTGGTCGGTTCAGTACGGTTCTTCGACCGGTACGACATGGTCCGTGACTGCCCTCTCGGGGACGATTGCGCCCGGACGCTATCACCTGGTGCAAGAAGGCGCAGGCACGACGCCATCGACTGCGCTTCCACCTGCTGACTCCACGGGCACGATCAATCTCGCGGCGACTGCCGGGAAGGTCGCCCTCGTTCGCAGTGTGACGGCACTCTCAGGGGCGTGTCCGACCGGCGGTGACATCGTCGATCTCGTTGGTTACGACGGAGCCAACTGCTCCGAAGGCAGTGCGGCACCGACGCTCACGGCGAGTCTCGCGGCCCTCCGCGGTCGCGCCGGATGCACGGACACCAACAACAACGCAGCCGACTTCAGCGCTGGAGCGCCAACGCCACGCAACAGCGCGTCGGCCATCAACGACTGCGCGGCGCTCCCAGAGATCTGGTCGCACGACGTTCAGGGGTCCAGCCTCGTGTCACCGCTCGTCGGTCAGCAGGTCGCGGTGCGTGGCATCGTCACGGCCAAACGCTTCAACAACGGGTTTTTCATCCAGACGCCCGACGATGTGGCCGCGCTCGAAGCTGACCCCGCGAGCTCAGAAGGATTGTTCGTATTCACGTCAGTCGCGCCCACGGTGAACATCGGTGACGACGTGGTTGTGACCGGAACGGTCTCTGAATTCTCGCCGACCGCCGATCTTCATCAGCCGCCGGTCACCGAGATCATCGGTCCGGTGATCGTCGTGCGCGCCACCGGCCAGCCGCTTCCGGCGCCGATTGTGTTGACGTCGGCGAACCTCACTCCCGATGGAGGTCCGCTTCAGCTCGAACGGTATGAAGGCATGCGAGTGGCGGCAGGAGGCCTCACCGTCATCGCGCCGACGAGCGGCACCGTGAATGAACAGAACGCGACCGGCAGCAACAACGGCGTGTTCTACGCGGTGTTGGGTTCGACACCAAGGCCCTTCCGCGAGGCCGGCATCGACGTAATCGATCCGGCTCCCGTGTGTGACGAACATGCGGCCGGTGCGTGCGCGATCCCGGTGTTCGACGGGAATCCCGAACGTCTGCGAATCGACAGCGACGGTCAGGTCGGCGTGTTTCCCGGTGCGATCGTGTCAACCGGCGCGACGATGACCATCACGGCAGGTGTGCTCGACTATGCGTTCCGCACGTGGACGATCCTGCCGGATCTCGGCGCATTGACGATCCTGTCCCCCGGCATTTCCGCGCAGGCAGTGCCGGCTCGGTCGACCAGCAACGAGTATCTGATCGCCACATTCAATCTCGAGCGGTTCTTCGATACGAGCGATGCGGCAGGCAAGGACGATGCGGTTCTGGCGCCGGTAGCGTATGCCAATCGGCTGGCAAAAGCATCGCTCATCGTTCGCGATTATCTGCGCGCACCAGACATCCTTGGTGTCGAAGAGGCCGAGAACCTGACCGTGCTCCAGGAGCTTGCCGCGAAGATCGATGTTGATGCTTCGGCAGCGTCCCAGACGGCGCCTGGTTACCAGGCGCTTCTCCTCGAAGGCAACGACATCGGTGGAATCGATGTCGGACTGCTGGTGCGATCCAACGTGACCGTGCATTCAGTCGTGCAGTGGAGGCCGGACGAGACCTACATCAACCCGCTCAACGGCATGGCCGAACTGCTGAACGATCGACCGTCGCTCGTGCTCGATGCGACCGTGCAGGGACCGGCCACGCGATTGCCGGCCCATGTGATTGTGGTCGTGAACCACCTGCGCTCGTTGAATAGCGTCGACGATCCGGTAGACGGCCCTCGCGTGCGCGCGAAACGCAAGTCACAAGGTGAGTCGGTGGCGCAGTTGCTGATCGATCTGCAGGCTCAGTATCCGGACGTGCCGATCGTCTCAGTCGGCGACTACAACGCGTTCGACGTCAACGACGGCTACGTCGACGTGCTGGGGATCATCAAGGGGACTCAGGCGCCTCCCGAGCAGGTGGTCGACTGGTCGGCGCTCGGCTTGAACCCCAACTTCGTCGAGGCGCTCGCGCCAGGTGACTACTCGTACAGCTTCGATGGCAACGCGCAGACGCTCGATCACGTGCTGTTGTCGTCGACCGCGCTCTCGACCCTCACGGGCATTCATCATGCGCGCATCGATGCCGATTTCCCGGAGGCACTGCGCGCCGATGCGTTGCGTCCCGAGCGCTTGTCCGATCACGATCCGGCAGTGGCTCGTTTCTCGTTCCCTCGAGACACGATTCCGCCGGTGTTCGATCCTGCTGTCGACGTCAGTGCGGCCGCAACGTCGTTCGATGGTGCGACCGTGACCTTCTCCATGCCAACCGCAACTGACAATCTCGATCCAAGTGTGCCTGTTTCGTGCGCACCCGTGTCTGGCGCGTTCTTCTCTGTGGGCCGCACGACGGTTACGTGCACCGCAAAGGACCTGGCCGGGAACAGCGCATCGCTCGCGTTCATCGTCACGGTAGATCTCCCAGACGATGCCGGCACGATGGTGGGCGGAGGGCAGATCAACCCTGGTCCACGAGTCGTATTCAACTTCGGCGCGCGGCGAGCATCGACCAGTGCGGAGCGCGGCCGGCTCCAGATCATTGCGACTCGTCCTCGAGAGTCGTCGTCCAAGTTTGCCGCCGATGCGCTCGATGACGTCGTGTTCCTCGGGGCCGCAGTCAGAATCACCGGTCGAGGAATGTGGAACGGCGTCGACGGCTTCACGTTCGTGGCGGAAGCGACCGATAACGGCGAGCCGGGTGGAGGCATGGATCTGTTCTCGATCGTCGTGCGCGGCCCGCAAGGTGACGTCGTCCTGCAGGCCGGCGGCCTGTTGAACGGCGGCAACGTGCAGAAGGTCAGGTAGCGCACGCTGATCTGATACGCTCCGGGGATGACGATTCTGCGAGTTGTGCTGGTCGCGCTCGCCTTGGCCCAGAATACGGGCCCAGCACCGTCACGCCGGTTCGAAGTGGCGTCGGTGAGGATCAACACGTCAGATGACAGACCACGTCTCCGAGTGACCGTGGTCCCCGAGACCGGACGGCTCACTCTCACGAGCCTGACGGTGGCGGAAGTGATTCAATCCGCGTACGGCATCCAGTCATTCGAGCTCGTTGGCAATGGCAGTCCCGTACTGAAACAGCGGATCGATGTCGTGGCCAAGGCGACTCCGCCGACGACCGTCGCCGAGATGCAGCAGATGCTGCAGCCGCTGCTCGCGGAACGATTCAAGCTCGTTGTGCATCAGGAGATGCGCGAGATGGACGCGCTGCTCCTCGTGCGGATCAACGAGCGGAAGCTCGGCCCGAAGATGACGTCAGCCGCGATTGAATGCAAAGGGGTTGGCACGGTCAATTCGTTCGCGCTCAACAGTCGGCCCGCGCAGAGCGGCACGCCGCAGGAGAGGTGTGGGATCATGCCGACCGATCGTCCAGGGCGGATCATCGCGAACGGCATCGACATGCGGCGGCTCGCTGCCATCCTTGCGCCCTCACAAGGCCGGCCGGTGATCGACCGAACGGGACTCGACGGTCTGTACGATGTCGATGTGACGTACACACCAGAACCGTTTTCGGCAGCAGCGCTCGCGCGACGCGGTGCGACAGCACCGGCGAACGGCGTCGATCCGAATGGCCCGACGCTGGCGACGGCGCTCGCGGATCAGCTTGGATTGAAGCTCGAGGCGCGACGTGCCTCGGTACCCGTGGTGGTCATCGATCACATCGAGGCGCTGATCGCGGACTGACGCTCCCCCAAGGGCCGGCGGCTCTGAGGCCATGCGGAAGCGGGCAGCGCCAATTGCGCTATGGGCGAACCTTCATCCAGGGAATGTCGCGTCCTTCCCTGCGGTCGACGAATCCGGAGATCCGGCCGTCGCGTGTTCTCAGGAAGATCTTGCGGCTTCGGGGGCGACCCGCGACGAACAACACGTCGGCAGCCTCGATGCTCAGAATCTGCGGCTGCCGGCCGCTTCGCACGCCCGACAGCTCGTCCCCCTGTCTGCGGATCGTGTAGGTGATCTCGTCGTTCAGTCTGTAGACCCCGACGTACTCATCGAGCTTCGCCGACGCCAGCTGGATGGCCGGCGGATCGATCAGCTGTGCGTGCACCTGGCTGGCCACGAGCTTCCATCCCTGCGGCGTGCGCTTCCATGTGTCGGTGGTCCTGTACTCCGCGTTGAACCTGTGGCCGAAGTAGTTCTCAGTTTCGAGATCGTTGTGGGTCGCGACCGCCGTATCACCATGGAGACGCACTTCGAACGCCGACACCTTGATGGAACCCGAGATGCCTTTGGGGAGCGGCGCGATCACCTTCAGCAGATCGGCTTTGCTCTTCCGTACGCCATCCTCGTTCAGGTACAGCACGGCTGGATCGAGATAGCGATCCCACACCCGCGCATCTCCTGATGACACCGCATCCATCAGTGCCTCCGTCTGCTTTTGGAGCACTCGCGTCACATCATCAGTGGCCGCGTCCTGGGCGAAGACGACCCGCGCACCTGCCGCGGAGAGCACTACGACGACGAGCGCAAGCGATTTCACGCGGCTACTTTGCCACGTTTGGCCCCCGATGCGACACTAAGGTCTACGCGACGCAGTGAGCGAAGGCGTGAAGATGTCCGACGAGGTTGATCTCTACAACAACGTCTACGCACATTTTGAGACCCCCGCCGAGGCGGCCGTGCGACACGCCGCCTTCGGTGAGGACATCGGGCAAAGCAGCTGGATCACGGCAGCCGAGTGGCTTGGCTTTGCGGACCAGGCGCTCGTCGGCGACCGCGGTCATGTGCTCGAAGTGGGAAGCGGCTCCGGTGGTCCGGCCGTGTACCTTGCGGCTGCTCGCGGCTGCTCCGTCACCGGTGTCGATATCAACGAACATGGCGTCCGCAACGCGGCGCACCTCGCCGAAACGAAAGGTGTCGCCGATCGGGTGACGTTTCGCGCGGTTGACGCAAGCAAGCCACTGCCGTTCCCGCCGGCGACGTTCGACGCCGTGCTCTCGAACGACGCGATGTGTCACATCGCGAATCGCTCGGACGTCCTCGCCGACTGGCATCGCGTGCTGCGGCCGCGCGGCCGCATGCTGTTCACCGACGCGATGATCGTGACCGGCCTGGTCTCGCAGGAGGAGCTGGCCGTCCGCAGCTCGATCGGCTGGTATCTCTTCGTGCCGCCCGGCGAGAATGAACGACTGATCGCGCGTGCAGGGTTCACGCTCCTGGCAAGCGAGGATGTCACCGCGGCGGCGGAGGCGATTGCGAAGCGGTGGCACGACGCGCGGGAGCAGTATCGAGACGCGCTCGTCGCGAGAGAAGGCGCCGAGAACTTCGCCGGCCTGCAGCGATTTCTCGCCTGCGTACACCGCCTCTCGGCCGAACGTCGTCTTTCGCGCTACTGCTATCTGGCTGAGAAGGCCGCGTAGGATCACACGCGACGGAGTGCGCGCAGCGGATCGATGCGAGATGCTCGCAGGGCCGGTCGTGCCGTCGCGACAGCCGCTGCCAACAGCAGTGCCGTCACCGCGGCGACGAAGACAAGCGGATCATCCGCCTCGACGCCGAACAGCTGACTCTGCACGTAACGGCCGGAGAAATAGGCGATGGCCACACCGCTCGCCAAGCCGCCGAGCACAACGGCGATCATCTCGGTCGCGATCAGGCGGACGACGATCCCGCGGCGCGCGCCCAGCGCCATGCGAACGCCAATCTCGCGTGTCCGGTTCGCGACCTGGAAGACGAGCACTCCGTGCAGGCCGAGAACGGCGAGGACGGTCGCGAGCACGGCGAATCCGCCAGCCAGGAACGACAGCATGCGCTCGTTGGCCATCCGGGTATCGACCTGCTCGTTCAGCGTGCGCATCCCCGACACGACGAAGTTCGGGTCGATCCGTCGTACGGTCGATCGGAGAACCGGCATGATCTGCGCCGGATCATTTGCTGTTCGCACGTAGAAATTGACGCGCGCGATCCGGTCGAGCCACGAGTCGAGATTGAAGAAGGTCTGATGCGGGACCGTGCCGCGCACGTCGTCATAGCGCGCGTTGCCGAAGACGCCGACGATCTCGACTTGGGTCGGAGATCTCGTGCCCTGGCCGACCATCTGTCCGATCGGCGGCGTGCCTCCGAAGTACGCGTCGGTGAGCGCCTGGTTGACCAGCGCCTGTTGCTTACCCGCTCCCCAGTCGCGCCAGCTGAAATCGATGCCCGCTGTCACAGGGATACCGAGCGCGGCAAAGTATCCTGGCGTAACCGCATTGAAAAAGCTGAAGGGTGCCTCACCCGTCTCGGTCCGCCCGGCGATGTTGAGTGGACCATCCTGGCGGCCGCCAGTGAAGAGCGCGTTCCTGGCCGCCCCGACTGCGGTGACGCCAGGTACAGAGCCCAGCTCTTCGACGAGTGCCCGATACGCGACGAGCCTCTTCGCGCTGTCATACGGTATCGCGGGTGCCGCGGCGAACGTGACGACGTTCTCGGTCCGCATGCCGAGTTCCACGCGTTGGAGATTCGCGAGCGAGCGTACGAAGAGGCCTGCACCCAGGAGGAGAACGGCTGATAGCGCGACCTCCATCGCCACGAAGAGCTTCCGGACGCGCATATGCGCGCGTCCCCCAGCGGCCGAGCCGGACTCTTCGCGAAGCGCCGAGACCGGTGCGACCTGCGAGTTCTGCCATGCGGGCAGGAGTCCGAACAGCATCGACGTCAGCGCCGTCACGGCGATCGTGAAGACGAGCACCCTCGTGTCCGGCGTCGCAGAGAGCGAGATGTCGCTGGTGCCGGGAGGAAGGAGCGCGATGAGCGCCCTCGTGAGCCAGGTGCCGAGCACCAGCCCCGCTGCGGCGCCGGCGACGGCCACGAGCGCGCTCTCCGCAAAGAGCTGCCCGATGATGCGGCCACGTCCGGCACCGATTGCCCGCCTGATCGCGAGATCCGAGCGCCTCGCTGCACCGCGCGCGAGCAGCAATCCGGCGATGTTCGTGCACGCGATCAGCAGCACGACCGCCGCGAGCCCTTCGAGGATGAGCAACGGACGCTCGAACCGTCTGCGCAGGCCGGAATCGCCCCGATCGGCCGGTTCGAGCGAGAACACCTGTTTCAGAAGGCTCTCGCGCGCTTCCGGAAACTTGCTGAAGTAGCTCTGGTACAACTCTTCGCCGAGGCGCTGGCGGTAGAGCACTTTCATCGAGGCCTCGGCCTGCGCCAGCGTGACGTTCGGTTTCAGGCGTGCGAACGGATAGAACCAGGCTGCACGCTCATCGCTGAGTCGCGGAATCGTGGGCGCGATTGTCGTCTGCACCGCGATTGGAACGAAGGCCTTCGTCGGGATGCCGACACTTGTCCCCTCGAATCCCGGTGCTGCCACGCCCACGACGGTGAACGGCGCGCCGTTGAGTCGTATCGTCGCGCCGACGATTCGTTCATGCCCCTGATACCGCGATTGCCAGAAGTCGTACTGCAGAACGGCGACCGGATGTCCGTTTAACGTGCGGTCGTCGTCGGGTTGCAGCAGCCGTCCAAGGTGCGATCGAACGCCAAGCACTTGAAAGTAGTTGCCGGCCACGAGCGCCACCGCGATCGATGAGCCGCCGTCATCGTCCAGAAGGTTCACAGATTCCACACGTTGTCCCGTCACCCCCGAGAAAACCGCGTTCCGATCGCGGAGAGCGAGATACGTCGGATAGGGAAACGTGTGCTGACCGTCGCCCCAGTTGCCGCCCGGCCGCACGCCGTCAACGCGAAGTTGTACGAGCTCGCGCGGGTTCTCGACCGGCAGCAGCCGAAGCAGGAGCTGATCGACGAGTGTGAAGATGGCCGTGTTGGCGCCGATGCCCAGCGCCAGTGACAGGATCGCAGCCAGCGCGAAACCAGGATTGAGCCGGAGCTGACGGAGCCCGAATCGGAAATCGAGCGCGACGATGTCGAACCAGCCGACAGTGTTCATGTCGTAGACGACCTCACGGACGGCGGCGCGATTGCCGAACTTCCGCAACGCTGCAGCTCTCGCGGCGTCGTGGCTCATCCCGCGTGCCACGTTGTCGTCGGTTTCCGCGGCGACGTAGTGCGCGATTTCGTTGGCGAGATCATCGTCGCGCCGCGCCCGCTGGAAGTAGCGTCGCCAGGACATGGGGTCTCAGTCGATGGCCGGCTCGAGGAGCCGCGTCACCGCGGCGACCAACTGTTGCCAGCGGTTGCGCTCTGCGAGCAGATGACGACGCCCGGCGGGTGCGATCCGGTAGTACTTCGCTCTCCGGTTGTTCTCCGAAGTTCCCCAGAAGGATGCGATCAGCCCCTGATCCTCGAGCCGATGGAGCGCCGGGTAGAGCGATCCGTGCTCGACCTGCAGGACGGCCTCGGAACCTTTCTCGATGACATGGGCGATGGTGTGGCCGTGCGCCGGTCCAGTGATGAGCGTCCGCAGAATGAGCATGTCGAGCGTGCCCTGGAGCATGTCGCCGCGCGCGTCGGTCCGGGATTTCCTCGCCATCGAAGTCGAGCCTACCAGAAGATTATCTAGTGGTGCAATCGCCACCTGTTTGCGGGCGTATTTTGACTTGCTGGCACAGGATCAGAAGGGGATTTAGTCCACACGCAGGCTGCTTTCAGGATTCTTCAGCAGATCCGTCAGGACATCCCGACGTGCGCTCGCGATCATACGGCTGTGACAGAGGCACGTATGAATCGCAGGACGTTTCTCAAAGCGTCGAGCGCGCTTGCAGTGCTGCCAGCCGCCGGCTGCGTTACCGCAAGCGGGATGCGCATCGGATCGCCGTATGCCTCCGCTATCCCGACAGTCGAAACCGGACTCGTCGTCAACGATCTGCACTCGCAGCTCAACGAGACGCGGGTCGACGCGATCGTCAAGCCGCGGACCGTCGAGGAGTTGCGCGCAACCGTCATGCGCGTGCGTTCGGAGGGCAAATCCATTTGCGTCGCCGGCGGCCGACACGCGATGGGCGGGCAGCAGTTCGGCGACGCGGCCGTCCTCATCGACACGCGCGCGATGAATCGATTCCTGTCGCTCGACGCGGAGAACGGTGCGATCGACGTCGAGGCGGGCATCCAATGGCCCGAGCTGATTCAGCAGCTGGCGGCTGCTCAGGAAGGACAGCCCAGGCAGTGGGGGATCTATCAGAAGCAGACTGGCGCCGATCGTCTCAGCATCGGCGGTGCGCTCGCCTGCAACGCGCATGGCCGCGGCCTCACGCTGAAGCCGATCGTCCAGCAAGTGGAGTCGTTCGACCTGCTCGACGCGCGTGGAGAGATTCGCACCTGCTCGCGGTCACAGGATGCGGCTCTCTTCCGCCTCGCCATCGGCGGCTACGGTCTATTCGGCATCGTCACGCGGGTACGATTGCAGGTGCGGCCGCGCGTCAAGGTTCGACGGGTCGTCGCGATCGGCGAGACCGGCAACATCATCGAGCGCTTCAACGAGCGGATCGGCAGTGGCTTCCTGTACGGCGACTATCAGTTTGCGACTGACGGCACACGAGACAGCTTCCTGCGCCGCGGCGTTTTCTCGTGCTACGAGCCGGTCGATCCCGGTACGCCGCTGACGCAAAACCCGACACGGTTCAACCCGGAAGACTGGGCCCGGCTGACGTTCTACTCACATACCCACAAGAGGCTGGCGTTCAGTGCCTACTCGCAGCGCTATCTGAAAACCTCCGGACAGATCTACTGGGCGGATTCCCAGCTCTCCGCTGCGTACGTCGACAACTACCACGACGCGCTCGACGAGGCGACCGGCGCGAAGTTCAAGGCGACCGAGATGATCACCGAGATCTACGTCGAGCGGCCGAGGCTTTCCGCGTTCATGGAAGATGCGCGCCGGGTCCTCCGCGATCACAGGGCGAATGTCATTTATGGCACGGTGCGTCTCATCGAGCAGGACGACGAGACGTTTCTGGCCTGGGCACGCAAACCGTATGCATGCGTCATTTTCAACCTGCACGTCGTACACACGCCGGAAGGGATTGCATCGGCGGCCGAGGCGTTTCGTGCGCTCATCGATCTCGGCATTCAACACGGCGGCAGCTACTACCTGACGTACCACCGATGGGCACGGCGCGATCAAGTCGAGCGGTGTTATCCGCAGATGCCCGAGTTGCTGTCACTGAAGCGGCGCTACGATCCCGGCGAGCTGTTCCAGAGCAACTGGTACCGACACTACCGAAGCATGTTCGGAGTGACGTCTATCCCCTCAGGTCAAGATGCAGGAATTGATTGAACGGACTCTTCTCGTAGTCGCTGAATGCTCCGCCTTCCGTGAACCCGTACTTGCGATACAGCCTGAGCGCGGGCTCGAACGCCGGGCCTGAGCCCGTTTCCAACGAGAGGCGCGCGTACCCTCGTCGATGGGCCTCAGCGATGATGTGATCGAGAATCGTTGCAGCAACACCGCGTCGTAGATACGTGTCGGCAGTGCGCATCGACTTGATTTCGCCGGCTCGGGGCCCGAGCTCTTTCAGCGCACCGAAGCCAAGAATCTCTTCGTCCTCCCACAACGCATAGAAACTGATCTCAGGCCTCTGTAGTCCCGACCAGTCAAGGGCGAATACGTGTCCCGGCGGCGAGTTGGCGTGCATGCCTTCGAGATGCCGGGCCAGCAATGCCTTGACCCGATCATCGTCAAAGTCGACAGGTTTGATCACGCGCATCCTCGATGGATCTTATCGAGCGAAGGCTCCTGGACATGACTCCGTCACGGACTTGTCACCGGCCGTCGCAAGCTTCTTACAGTGTAGACATCGCGTAGTCAACGCGCCCAGCCATCGTCAGACCTTCATCCCCTTGGAGGTCTCAATGTTCCAACTGAAATATGGATTGCCCGCGGGCGCAGTCATCGCTGCCGGTTTGCTGGCTTGGAGTGGCGTCAACACGCATGCCCAGAATCGCTCTGAGATCGAAGGCGCCGGGCGCGTGAAGACGGTGTTCGTGATCGCGATGGAGAACCACAACTGGACGCAGCCCACGACACAGACATCGCCGCAGCAGGTGTTCCTGAACCCGTACGCCCCGTTCATCAACAGCCTGGTTACTGGCAGCTCCGGCATCAGCAGCGAGGTCGCGTACGCGACCAACTACATCAACGCGGGCGTCGGCGTGCACCCGTCGGAGCCCAACTACATCTGGGCTGAAGCCGGCACGAACTTCAACGTCTTCAACGACGACACGCCTTACCACGCGGACTGCTCGCCCGACACGGTCCAGGCGACGGACCAGCACCTCAGCGCGTTCTTGACGAAAGCCGGTCGCACGTGGCGGTCGTATCAGGAGGACACCGACGTCGATCTGACCACCAACCTTGCACTGCCTGCGAGTGCGTGGACCGTTCCGCTCTTCAACTTGAGCGGCATCTTCGCTACCGGACTGAACTCTTACAACTACTCGAATCAGTACAACTACGCGGCCAAGCACAACCCGATGGTGTTCTTCACCGATACGAGCGGCGGCTGCGATACGAGCGTCGCGAATCCGATGCGCGCGAGCTACTCCCCGCTGCAGCAGCTGACACTCGACCTGCAGAACGACGCAGTGGCCGACTACAACTGGATCACGCCGAACCAGTTCAACGACATGCACACCACGCTCGTCAACGGCTACGGCGGCCCGTCGGGTGCGGCCGCCAAGGACGATCGCGGTCGCATCGCGCAGGCCGACAACTTCCTCGCGCGTCTCGTGCCGCTGATCATGGCGTCGGACGCCTATAAGAACCACGGCATGATCGTGCTGTGGTGGGACGAAAGCGAAGGCGGCGACACGCCCGATCACACGCTCCCGTTCATCGTGATCTCGAAGGACGTGCAGCCAAACGTGAACGGCGCCCCGTTCGCGAGCCCCACTCAACTCTCGCATTCGTCGACGCTGCGGACGATGCAGGAGATCTTCCACGTGGATCCGCGGACCGGCTACGCGTGGCTGGGCGACGCGGCGAACGCGGCCGACCTCTCGGAACTGTTCAGGCCCGGCGTGATCCACTAGCACGCCGGACGCAGCGGGGGCGCGCAACGCTCTCGCTGCGTCTCCCTGATCTTGATGCGCTTTCGTCGATCGGAGTAGACCGTTTTCGAACGGCCGCACCGTTCACGCTCGATCGCGCGAGCACCTGCAGGGGATTCGATACCTATCCACGCTCTTCGCACGAAGTCGTTGTACGATGCTCACATGCGGCGGACGCGGGCATCGGATCGATGGATGCGGTTCGCACTGGCTTGTGCGTTCGCGCTGGGACTGGCCGTCGTGAGCGGCGCGGCGCAGCGGTCTACAGAGCGGTCCACCATCCTGACTAACGGACGGAACCTCCAGATACCGATCAATCACGGACTCCCCGACAAGCTGCTCGGCTTCACGTACTGCCGCCTGCGGTACCAGAACATCCGCAGGGCGAGAAAGTCCGGCTGGGGCGACGACTATCCGCAAGCGGACTTCAATTTCATGGTGCGTCTGTCCGAGCTGACGAAGACGACAATCAGCCGGTGGAACAATGGCGACCCCGGCTTTGCGAACGTCACCCCGATGGATCCCGATCTCTTTCTGTGTCCGTACTTGCGCATGCAGAATGCGGCCAACTACGACTTCACACCTGATGAGACCGCGCGAATGCGCGAGTACCTGCTGAAGGGCGGTTTCCTGTGGATCGACGACAACTGGGATCCTGACTTCGAGTACATCCGTCCGAATCTCATGCGAATCCTGCCTGGTGCGACGATCGTCGACCTGCCGGTCGAGCACCCGATCTTTTCGGTTCTCTATCGGGTCAACCCGCTCCCGCAGATCCCGTCGCTCGGCTCGTGGCAGCGTTCCGGTCAGGATTCTGAAATTGGACCTTCAACCGTCCACTATTACGGTGTGTTCGACGACCACGGCAGGCTGATGGTGCTCGTCAGCATGAACTCGGACGTTTCAGACAGCTGGGAGCGGGAAGGCGACAACCGGGACTACTTTCACACCTTCGGTGGAAAGGGCTATGCGCTGGGTGTGAACGTGGCCGTCTGGGTCATGACCCACTAAGGTCGTCTACTGACGGCGCGACGCAGTCTGACCTGACTACTACGCGATGCGGGCGTGTGGCTCCGGTCTCCTTCGCAAGTTCCTCTGCATTTCGCGGCGAGTCCCCCAAGGCATCGGCAATACCGAGTTCCGCGGCCGCGTGAAGACAACGCGGAAGGCCGTGACTCATCGAGATACGTAACAGGACGTCGGCAGGATCATTCATGATGGACGGAGTATAGCGACATCCGGCTGGTCTGCTCGGAGTGAGTGTGGCGAGCGCTTGTGATTTCTTGGCCGCTGGTGCGAATCACATCCTGAGATGACGGACCGTTCAGTGCAATTCCTGGCGTTGCTGGAGTCGCATCAGAAGATCGTGTTCAAGGTCGCAAGTCTATATTGCTGGGACGCTGCGGAACGCGACGATCTGCGTCAGGAGATCACGCTGCAGCTGTGGCGAGCGTTTCCGAGCTATGACCCTCGGCGCCTGTTCTCGACCTGGATGTATCGCATTGCCCTGAACGTGGCGATCTCATTTGCACGCAAGGCTGGACGTCTAAGACGGATCATCGAGCCGTTGGAAGATGGCGGTGTCGACGTGCCGGCCGCTGCCAGCGCACCAGAACCGGATGGGCAGGTTGACGCCCTGCATCGGTGCCTGAGAGCTCTGGACCCCTTGAGCCGTGCGCTCCTGATGATGTATTTCGACGAACGCAGCTACCGTGAGATTGCAGAGGTTCTGGGGATTACCGAGACCAATGTGGCAACCAAGATCAGCCGCCTCAAGCAACGACTGCGTCGTGAGCTCGCACCGGCGGCAGAGTGACGAGGACGACATGGAATTCGACGAACTCAAATCCGCCTGGCGTGTCTTGGAGACACGGCTCGATGCGGAACATGCGCTCACCGCACAGGTCTTCACGGAGCTGAAACTCGAACGAGCGCGATCGGTCCTTCGGCCGCTCTGGTGGCTCCTGGCAGCGCAGCTCGTCATCGCGCTCGGCGCCGTCGTGCTCCTCGGCGCGTTCCTGGCTGATTACTGGGAGGTGCCGCGGTTCGCCGGGCCAGCGATCCTGCTCGACATCGTGGCCGTGATGTTGATCGTCAGCACGGTCGGACAACTGCGAGTGCTGCGCACCATCGATTACGGCCAGGCGGTGGTCAGCATTCAGAGCCGGCTCACAGAGCTCTCCGTGCGCAGAGCCCGTGAAGTGCGATGGCAGTGGCTGTTGATGCTGCCTCTGTGGATACCGCTTGCCATCGTCGTGATGCAGGGAATCTTCGGCTTCGACATCTATCGCGTGTTTGGTGCGCGTTGGATCGCCGTCAACGTGGCAATAGGGATCGTGCTCACTCCTGTGGTCGTGTGGTGGGCGCGACGCCTTGACGACCGTCACGATGGATTCGTGAAAGGGGTAGCCGACGACATCGCGGGACGCCGCCTATCGGATGCGATGAGACGACTCGATGAGATCGGCGCTTTTGAGAGCAAGCCGTAAGCTCCCGGTCGCCGGAAAAGAGTGAGACAATTGCCCGGTTGGACGCTTCGGACGCGAGGGGACAGATGACAAGAGCGACACACGCCGTACTCGCCGCCACCCTGCTCACGCTACCGGTGCTCGTCGAACGCGCCTACGCGCACCACGGCGCTGGCCTCTACGACATGAGGAAGAACGTGGAGCTCGAGGGCAAGATCACACGCGTCGATTTCGTGAACCCGCATACGTATGTCTATTTCGATGTCGTGGGTACCGACGGCAAGGTCCTCGCGATGAAATGCGAGACGCGGGGGGCCACGGTGCTTCGACGTTCGGGCTGGTCGCCGGAGATGTTCGTGAAGGGCACGACCATCAAGATTGCGGGCCACCCGCATCGCGAAGATCCGACTGCGTGCACGGTGGAGACGATGACGCTTGGCCAGAAGCCGGCGCTCGAGCGCTATCAGCAGCTGAGCGATGCGAAATCCGTCAATCGCACGAAACGCACCTTTTCACGACTGGCGAACGGCAAGCCGAACCTCGCCGGCGAGTGGGCGCAGGAGCAACACGTCCTGGCAACGCCGCCTCCCGGACGCGGGCGCACCGGGCTCGTGCCGATCAGTCAGGCCGACGCGATCAGGACAGGCAAAGTGCCGATGCCGGCCGGACCCGCTGGCTGGTTCCCGCCGCCGGTGAAGTTGACCGCAGCGGGACAGGCGGCAGCAGAGGCGCTGCGCAAGCGGCCGACGTCGGAGAACCCGCGGCTCTCCTGCCAGCCTACGAGCATCCTGTTCGACTGGGTGTTCGACGGCGCGATCGGCCGAATCACTCAGAGCACGAACGTCATCAAGATGGAGTACGGCGTTGGCCTGACCCGGAACGTGCAGATGAACATAACCGCGCACCCGGCTAACATCAAGCCGAGCCGCGCCGGTCATTCGATCGGGCGCTGGGAGGGCGATACGCTCGTCGTCGACACGGTTGGCTTCCTGCCTGGCAGCCTGGCAGGCAACCTCCCTCACAGCGACAAACTGCACGTCGTCGAGCGCTTCACGCTGAATCCCACAACGCTCGAGCTCACCCGCGGCATCGTCGCCGAAGATCCCGAATACTTCGCAGACAAGTACGTGGATACCGACAGTGTCCTGCCGGCGGATGCACCGTTCAAAGTCGAGGCTTGCAAGGAGCTCGCGCCGGAGTATCAGCAAACCGGGCGGAAGTGAGCGATTAGCGCAGGAGGGCCTGCCGTCCGAAGCTCGCTCACGAATCGTCAGTGTCAGATTGGGCTCAGGAGTACTTCGAACGCGGTTACGGCCAGCGCTGGGGCCTGGCAGCACCCGGCGATCGCGTGCGACTCGAGACGAGTGGCATCTGGAAGATCCTCCGCTTGTCGCAAACCTCTCGCGTCATCGATATCGGTTGCGGCCATGGCCGGCACGCGCTTGCGCTCGCCGAACGCGGGGCCAAGGTCGTAGGCGTCGATGTCGCCGACAGTCTCCTGCGTCGAGCACGACGCCTTGCACACGAATCACGAGCTCACGCCCGTTGGATCCGCGGTGACATGCGCAGGCTGCCACTGCAAAACGAATGCGCCGACGCGGTACTCATCGCGGATTCGTTCGGGTTCTTCGAGGCAGACATCGAACATGAGGCGGTCGTGCGCGAGGCGCATCGGATCCTCAGAAACGCCGGATCCCTGATGATGAAGGTCGTCAACGGTGTGCCGATACTGGCGGCCTTTCGCGAAACCGACCGAGAGCAACGGGACGGCGTCGAGGTGTCGATTTCGAACACGCTGACGTTAGACCCGCCGCGGATGACGCAGCGACTCAGTGTGAGCGGAAGTCGCGGCCAGGGAACCTACGAGCGTCGCCAACGCCTGTACGGAGTGGAGGAGTTGCAGGCCCTTCTCGAGCGTTCGGGATTCTCCGTGACCGGGATTTTCGCGAACACGGACGGTGCGCCCTTCGATTCGAAGCAGTCGGACACGATTTGGCTCGTGGGCCGGCGAGGGGTTTGAGAAGCGACGACACCGCGGCAATGCCGACAAGACCTTCGACTGGTCGTTCACGATTGATCATCGACGGTCGGCACGTCGTCAGTCGTGAACGGCTTGCGGCCGACAACGCGACACCACGCAAACGCGAGAAACGAATCCGGCGACTTCGACCATTCTTCCCAGGCGCGCTTCGTCTCCTGCAATTCGCTCCCGGTCAGGAGCCGATGGACGAGAGACCGCGACGAGAACCACGAGGCCGCGCACTCGCGCGCCCGCGCGTCACCAAACGAGCGGATAGCCTGCGCCGTGCCATATGAGAGACACCGAGTGGTGGCGTCAATACTCGTGAAGCCGCCGCCATGAAGGAGGCCGCGCAGGTCGCGTCCGGCGCGTGACCGGGCGACTCCATCGAGCGCCCACAACTGCTCGCGCACCGCAAAGAATCTTTCCAACGTTTCCCGCCATGGACCAGCGAGAACCAGCCCACCGTAGTCGACGGACGCAGCAGCCAGCACGCCACCTGGTGTCAGCACCCGGAATGCTTCAGCGACCAATTTGTTTGGATCGTCGGCCGTCTCGAGCACGGAGTGCATGAGGACTGCATCGAAGCTCCTCGCCGCAAACGGAATCGCGGCTCCCGTGCCGACGATGAACCGAACATTGAGGACGGCTTTGGCGCCCACATGCGCCACCGCCGGCTCGAACGCCGCCGCGCTGATATCGAGACCAATAACCGACCACACAGCGCTGGCCAAGCCCACCGTAATGCTTCCGTCCCCACAGCCGCAATCGAGGAGACGAGCGCTGGTTGTCAGATGCGGCAGCAGGAAGTCTGCGTAGACAGCAGCGGACCGATCGATCAACGCGTCCTCGAACGGACAGATGCTGCCGGGAGGTTGCATATCGTGCTGCACAACTGGCCATTCTGCACCGGTGCATGCGGGGAACCGCTCTGAAAGTATCAGGCGGGCGCGGCGGGATGCTCGGCGGTGACTGCATGGATTCACCTCGCTACGATATAGACACCGCTGAGAGCCACACAGGCTGTGACGGCGACTGCCACGTGCTGCAGCTATCGCAGGTGTCGCTGCGCGAACGCAGCACCTGACCCGGATTTCAAATAGCGCTCGAAGGCGATTGCGCGCCGCTCGTCGGCGAACTCGATCACAACATCGACCGACCGCGGACGATGCTTTGACGGCTGCGCCATACCGCTACTCGTCCCGCAGCACCGCCATCGGATCCAGCCGGGCGGCCCGCAGGGCCGGCAGGATGCTGGCCAGGAGGACTGCCGCCGTAAGCAGCGCAGCCGATTCGCCCAGCGCGGCGATATCGACTCTCGCGACACCGAAGACCTCCGCCTGAATCACGAGTCCAGCCGCGATCGCCACTACGCCTCCGAGCACGGAACCGATGGTTGCGAGGACCAAGGCCTGCCGAACGACCATTGACAGGACGCGGTCGGGTCTCGCACCAAGCGCCATCCGAACGGCGATTTCCCGCCACCGCATCGCGACGCTATAGGAGGTCACTCCGTACAGGCCGACGCTGGCGAGCAGGAGCGCCACGACGCCCAGGAGTGCCGCCACTCGCGCCAGCATGCGTTGGGCCACGATGTCGGCGCGAATATTCTGGTCCAGCGTACCCAACTCGAGGATCGGCACACGCGCGTCGAGCTGCGCCACCAAATCGCGGATCGCAGGCGCCAGAGCGGCGGCCGGACCCTCCGAACGCACGTGCAGCGTCCCCGCGGTGCCAAGCTGGATCGGCGAGGGGAACGGGACAGGGAAGAAGATCGCCGCAACTTCCTCCCCCGAAAGTCCGACGGGCGACGCCACGATGCCCACGATGCGGACGTCGGCCGCGACAGTCCGGAAGGGTGTCGACACACGCAGGTTCCGGTCAAGCGCGGCGCCGTCGAAGAGCCGAGACGCCAGCCGTTCGGTGACAATCGCCACCTCCGGCACCTCGCGCCGATCAGTCGCGACGAACTCGCGGCCTTGAATGAGAGCGAGCCCCACGGCCTTGAAATAGCCACGGCTGGCGGAGCCGCTCACGACAAGGCCCTTAACTGGCGCACCGCCGGGATCCAGGACGACGGCGTTGGCGGGGTCGAAGGTCCAGCTCCGCCCGAGGTTGCGGCTCGACACGCCTGCGGCCTCGACTCCGGGAAGTCGTGAAACTCCGTCTACAAGCGACGCATAGAACATGTCGCTCTCGGAGGATGAGAAGCGGAGCTGCGCCAGGTTGAACGACGCCAGCAACAGACGGCCCGGGTCCGTCCCCGGCGGCTCCGCCCGCGCCTCCAGCGCGGACGTCAACTGGAACCCGGCGGCCAGCAGGCCTAGCGAGATCGTGACCTGACCTGCGACAAGGACGCGGCGGCCGCGGGACTCGAAACGCGTGCCTCCGCTCCCCGTAGGAGATGTGCCGAACGCGGCAGACGGGTGTTGACTGGTGGCGTGAAGTGCCGGAACGAGTCCGAATCCCAGAGCCGTCACAAACGCGGTGACGAGTGCGCCCGACACGACCGTCATGTCCAGCGGCATGGGAATCGTCATGAACGTCGCGACGAACTGCAGGCCGGACCACGCGAGCGGCAGCGCGAGGACCGCAGCGCCGATCGCCACGACGAGACTCTCGATGACGAATTGCCGGACGAGCCGCAGCCGGGACGCACCCAGTGCCAGACGGACCGCCACCTCACGGCGTCGCTGTGAGGCACGCACCAGGAAGAGGTTCGCGGCGTTGACACAGGCGATGGCGAGCACCAGAAGAGGAACGGACAGGATGATGGCGACGAGCTGTCCGGGGTCGGGCAGGTCGTTGAGTCTCGACAGACCCGACACCTCGCCGATCACCGGCGTCGCGCGGCCGTCTGCGGGCGAGACGACCCGCCCGGCGATGACAGCGAATTCGGCCTCGACGCGGTCGACGCGGACTCCGTCGCGCATTCGGCCCACGTAGCGAATCACGCGTTCGCCCGGCTGCTCGTCGAGGAAGACAAACCCGCCCCGACCAAACGACAGCGGATCGCCAACACGATC
>DATFRP010000048.1:0-44083 GCA_035263125.1 Vicinamibacterales bacterium | reverse complement strand
GGGCCGGCGCTTGAGGACGAGCGGACGCACCAGGGCCATCAGCGCCAGCACGACGCCAAAGGTGCAGACGATCGTCGCGCCGGTCGGCAGATCGAGCACCAGCGAGAGATAGACACCGATCGCGGAGACCAGCGTCCCCATCGACCAGCCGACGGCGAGGCGCGTGCCCACGCGATCCGCGTACAGCATCGCTGCCACCGACGGCACGATCAGATAGCAGAACACGAGCAGCACGCCGGCGATCGCGACCGACGAGGTGACGACGAAGCCGAACGAGGCGTAGAAGAGGAAATCCCACCACCGTGTCCCGTTCATGGTGTCGGCGCGTCCGTGATCCATCGAGATCGCGAGAAACCGCTTGCGGAAGATGTAGTGGAACGCCCCGATGCCGCCATACACGATCGCGGTCTTGACGACCTCGCTCCACGACACCGCCAGGATGTTGCCGACGAGCATGTCCTTGAGATGCTCGGTTTCCGACGTCGCCTTGCTCATCGCGATGATGGTGGCGGCCGAGGCGACGGCGTAGCAGATGCCGATGATCGCCTCCTGCGGAATGCGCGCGCGCTGCCCGCGGATCGTCGAGAAGACCAGCGCGCCGATCAGCGTGAACCCGAGGCTCATCCAGTACACGGCGGGGCCGTGCGGATCGGTGTCGAGCGCGGGAATCAGGATCGCCACTGCCGAACCGAGGGCGGCAAACTGCGCCAGCGAGAGGTCGACGAAGATCACGCCGCGCTCGACGACGTGAAGGCCGAGATAGGCGTGAATGCCGGTCAGAATGAGGCTGGCGACAAACGGCGGCGCCAGAAACGCAAGTGTGTCCATAGACGATTAGGTACCGGCGCCGGCCTTCTTCAGCGCGTTGACGAGCAGGTTGATGTCGTAGTCGAACAGCGAAATGTAATCGGTGATTTCCTTGACGCCGCCGACCGACGGCGGCATCACGAGCACGGACGCGCCGGTCGCGCGTCCGATCGCGTTCGGCGTCTTCAAATCGAAGTACGGCTCGACCAGCACCAGCTTCACGTTCTGCTTCTTCATCTCGTTGATGACGTCGAGCGTGTGCTGCGGCGTCGGCGGGATGCCGGGCCGCGGCTCGACGTATCCGATGATGTCGAGCCCGAATCGATCGGCGAAGTTCGGGAACGACCGGTGGTAGGTCACGACCTTCGCGCCCTTGAACGGGGCCATCGCCGCGGTCCATCTCGCCTCGCCCTGCGTGACGCGATTGACGAACTCGCTGAGGTGCTGATCGAACGTGGCCTTGTCACTCGGGCGCAGTCGCGAGAGCGCGTCAGCGATGTCGCGCGCGATGATCTTGCCGTTGTCGGGATCGAGCCAGTAGTGGGGATTGCCGAGCGGATGCACATCGCCCATCGCGCGCGTGATCTGTCCCTGCGGAATATCGAGCACCTTCACATGGGTGGAGGCATCGAGATAGCCGGGGCCGCCGACCTGGATCTTCGCGTTGCGGCTCTGCGTGATCAGCGGCGGCAGCCAGCCGATCTCGAGCTCGCGCCCGACGAGAATCAGCAGGTCGGCTTTCTGCAGCTTGAGGATGAAGCTCGGTTTGGCTTCGACGTTGTGCGGATCCTGATACCCGCGCGCCATTGCCTCGACCGTCACGCGGTCGCCGCCGACCTCGCGTGCGATCGACGCGAGATCCTCGGTGGTCGCGACGAGGTTCAGCTTGCCTTGCGCCGTCGCGTTCGAGGCGACGAGCGAGGCCGCGACCAGCGCGATCGCGGCGATGAGCGTGCGGAGACGATTAGAACGGATGTGCACCATGAGCTCCGATCGAATATTGGAATTGAAAGAGCAGTTCATTCGCGGTCGGCCCCTCGGCGTAGGTCGTGCGGCGGTACTGGCCGCGCACCTGGCCGAACTCGCTCGGCCAGTAGGTCACGAGGAATGACAGGCCCTGGTCCTGCAATGCCTGTGCCTCGGCCCGATCAGAGCGATCGTAGCGTCCCCCGCCAAACCAGCGTCGAGCCAGCTGATAGTCGCCAGAGACGTAGTAGCCGAAAGAGGACTGCAGACCGTCAGGCTGCTGGCGCCGGCTCCACGCCAGCTCCGAACGCCCGACGAACGAGCGATAGAGACCGCGTTGCAATGGTCGCCACCTGAAGGTTGCGTCGAAGCCGTAGAGATCGGTGACGAAACGCCCTTCATCGATGCCGTTGACGACGCCGGAGTCGTTGTGTCCGTGCGCGTACGACCCGCCGAAGTCGAGATTGCTGTTCTCGGTGAGGTCGTGATACGCGCGCAGGTGGCCGACGTAACTCAAATCGCCGCGTTTGCTCGAATGGAACACGGCGTCGGAGTCGCCGCGATACACCTGCCCGGTCGCTTCGAGAAAGATCCATCGATTGGGAATCAGCCGTGCGACCGAGAAGCCCGCATCGTTGATGCCGTCTTCGCCGGCGAGGAGGTTCGTCGTGACGAGCGGCCGATCGACCCACGTCATGATGTGCGAATGGAAGGTGTTCACCTTGCCGAACGCCGCGCGCATTTTGCCGACCTTGACGAGCAGTCCACCGGGGATCGCAGGAAACGTGATGTAGCCTTCCTCGAGATCGACGCCTGACTCGCCGAACGACATGAAGAAATCGGCGCGCGCGTAGGGATCGGCGATCGCCTGGAACGACGCTTCCGCCTCGCGGACCTGCATCGCAGGCTCGGGCGCAACAGTGTTGCGACCGGCGGCGCCCACGAAGTTGCCGATCACCGCCATGTCGGGGTTGAACACCTTGGAGGCACCTGGCGCAGGTTGAGACTGTCCCGGCAACGCCTCCTGGCCACCCGGCGTGGCGAGCGCGGCCGCTGTCGCCGGCGTCGGTGCTGGAGCCTGAGCTGCCGGCGCCGCCGGAGTCTGCGCCGCGCCGAGCGCCGCTTCGAGCGCGCTCAGACGATCGCGGTACTCCTTCTGCATCGCCTCGAAATCCGCGCGCAGCCGATCGATTTGCTCCTTCAGTGCTTGCGGACTATCGGGCTGCTGCGCAGACGCCGATGAGCAGAACAGTGTCATCGCGATGAGGCCGGTGACAATCGTGCGCACCACGTCCATGCCCATGAGCACTCCTCCCCGATCACGTGGGCCAGGCCGCCCATGAATGCGATCGCCTCTGGACTTCGGCGATCGTCGGACCTGACAATGGTCTGCAGTCCTTATGACATGCATCGGTGGCTCGTCATTATTACGTCTCACTCGCATCGCATTCGTCGTTCTCTGTGTCATGTGCAACATCCGTTCAGCTCGTGCGCAGGAGTCGTCTGCGCAGACGGGAACGATCGAAGGCACCGTGTCGACACAGAGCGGAACGGTGAAGCTGCCCGGTGTGCTGGTCAGCGTTCGCGGCGCATCGGATCAGGAAGTGGCGCAACAGGTCTCCGACGATACCGGCCACTTCGTCGTGACCAATCTGCCCGTCGCCCGGTACCGTGTGCTCGCGTCGCTCGATGGTTTTCAGAGCGTCGAAAGCGAGGCCGTCGTCTCGCCCGGCGCAGTCGCCAACCTGACGCTCGATCTGCCGATAGCGGCGGTGTCCGAGCACGTCGATGTCAAGGCCACTGCGCCGGTCTTCGAGGCTGAAACGCTGGCGTCGAGCGAGCAGGTGGCCGCCTCGGAAACGCAGGTGCTGGCCCCCGGGCAGGGTGTGCCCGCGGCGCTTCGTCTCATGACCGGGGTGATCGAAGTGCCGGGCGGCGACAGCATCGACGGTGGACGTCCGTTCCAGTCGGGGACGCAGCTCGGTGCCGCGACGCTGATCGATCCCGCGACCAATCTCGCGCGTGTGCCGCTGCCCGACAACGGCATCGATACGGTGTCGGTGCTGCCGAATCCGTACGAGGTCGAGTTCGGTCGATTCTCCTCGGGACTCGTGGTGATTCAGACCAAGCGCGCAGCCGATCACTGGAAGATCGACGTCGGGAACCTCGAGCCCGCGCTCCGCTTGAAGCGCTTCACGCTGTTGAACGTGACCGGGGTCACGGTCTGGCAGCCGGATGTCGAGATTGGCGGCCCGCTCGTCAAGGGTCGCGTCTTCCTGCAACAGACCGCTCAATATCATTACCAGACGATCGACATCCCCAGCCGTCCCGAGATCGAGTTGAAGTACAACCGGTGGTTCAGTTCGCTCACGCGCGTCGATGCGAACCTGTCGCCGCGCCACTCGCTCGTGGTCGCGGGCGGGTTCGTGCCGAGCTCGATCGATCAGGAGCTGCTCGGCACCTTCATTCCGCCGGACGCGACCGTCAACATCAACGACGATGTCGGCCACGGGATGGTCACCGAGCGCGCGCTCCTCGGCAAGGCGACTGCCGTGGAGACGACGCTGGAGTATCACCAGTATCGAACCGGTGTCTCGCCTCAGGGACCGGCGCCGATGACGCTGCTGCCGGAGACGACGCTCGGCAACTTCTACAACATCCAGCATCGGAATACGTCGGCGCTCCAGTGGATCGAAACCGCCTCGCACTCGTACACCGGTCTCGGGGGCGTTCACCTGCTCAAGGTCGGAGCCGATGTGCTGCACAGCAGCTACGACGGGACCAGCGACAGCCGTCCGGTCCTCATCGATCGCTCCGATGGGACGCTCGCGCGCCGGCTCGACTTCGACGGCCCGACCGCCCAGTCCGTGGACAGCACCGACGTCGGCGTATTTGCCCAGGATCGCTTCCAGCCGGTGTCGCGTGCGTCGATCGAGTTCGGCGGTCGCCTCGATCACGACGGCATCACGGATCATGCGAGCGTCACTCCGCGAGTGGGAGTCGCGGTGCGGCTCAATCGATCCGGAACGGCCACGCTGCACGGCGGCTGGGGCCTCTTCTACGAGCGCACGCCGTCGGTCGCGGGAGCGTTCGAGCAGTTCGAAGAGCCCGTTGACATCCGCTTCGACGCCGACGGGTTGACGCCGCTCGGTCCACCGGTGCTCTACGCGCACCTGACCGCACCCGGTCTTCAGCCGGCGCGCAGCTCGACGTGGGACGTCGCGTATGACCATCACGTGAACGCGATCGTCTCCGTGCACGTCGGCGTGCTCGATCGCGATGGCAGCCACCAGCTCATTGTCGAACCCGTCCAGGCGCTCAGTGGCGCCGCATACGTGATGAGCAGCAGCGGTCGATCGCACTATCGACAGCAGGAAGTCAGCGTGCATATCGGTCGTGACGCCGCCAGCATGAACGCGTCGTACGTGCATTCGTCGGCCCGCGAAAGTCTCAATACCCTGTTGAACTTCTTCGATGTCGTGCCGCAACCGATCATCGGCGAGAACGCCTACGCGCCGGCGATGGCCGACGCGCCCAATCGGCTGCTGCTGCGGGGACGCGCGATGCCGACCCCGGGATGGCTGCTCGTCGCCACCCTCGACTGGCGCAGCGGCCTGCCCTATTCCATCGTCAACGAGGACCTCGACTTCATCGGCCCCCGCAACGGGCTGCGGTTTCCCAGCTACTTCCGTGTCGATGCGGGCTTCGAGCGTCGTTTCGGGGTCGCCAGATTTCATCCGTGGGTCGGTCTCCGTGTGTCCAATGCGCTGAACTCGTTCCTGCCGTCCGACGTGCAGGCGAACATCAACTCGCCGGCGTTCGGCTCCTTCTACAACTCGGTCTATCGCGAGTACCGCCTGCGCATCCGCTTCGAGAAATAGATCCGATCTCAGGCGGCGACTCCACCTTCGCCAAGCCCTCTCGGGACGAAGCCCGGGAGGGTGACGGTAAACGTCGACCCTTCGCCCAGTCGACTGGCGACGGCAATCGTGCCGTGATGACGATCGACGATCCACTTCACCAGGCTCAGGCCGAGACCGACGCCTTCGTGCGGGGCCGAGCGAGAGGCATCGGCCTGGTAGAAGCGTTCGAAGGCGTGCTCGGCTGCCTCCTCGGACATGCCGATGCCGGTGTCGTGCACATCGATGCGGGCGCGCCCGCCGTCGGCCGATACGCGCAGGACGACACGGCCGCCCTCTCTCGTGAACTTCATCGCGTTGTCGAGAAGGTTGAGCAGCAGACGCTGGAGCCATCCCGCATCGCCGTCGACGATCACCGGCCCGATCCGTTCGCAGCGCAGGTCGATCGTCCGCGCCTGCGCCACCGGCTCGAGCTGTTCGACCAGCGACGCGGCCAGCTCGCTGACGTTCACCGGGGTGAACGTCAACGGGATCTGTCCGGCCTCCGCCCGTGCGAGCGTCAGCAGGTGATCGATCAGGCGCTTCAACTTGTCGAGCTCTTCGATCTGGCTCGCGAGCACGCGCCGCTGATCATCGGTGTCGGCGACGCGAAGCGTGAGCTCGATCTCGCCGCGCAGCGCGGCAAGCGGGGTGCGGAGCTCGTGGGCGAGCGCGGCGCTGAACTGACGCATCTCACCAACCGAGTGTTCCAGCCGCCCCAGCGTCTCATTGAACGCGCGAGCCACATCGTCGAGTTCGTCCTTGGCACCGCGGGTCGGAAGACGGCGCTGCAGCGTGGCCACATCGATCTCGCGCGCGGCGCCGGCCAGACGCGAGAGCGGTGCGAGCGCGATCCCCGAGAGCCACCATGAGGCCAGCGCCGTCACCAGCAGCGACGGCAGTGCCAGCCACAGGAGCAGGTCGCGATAGCGACCGAGCGCCGCGTCGATCGTCCGGAGCGACACGCCCACCTGCAGCAGATAATTTCGTCCCGGCTCGCCCAGGATGACGCTGTTGGAAATCCGCAGACGACCGTACTCGGTGCTGATGTCGAAGGGACGCGGCCGCATCCGATAGGCCTGGACCTCCGCCGGGGTCAGCTGCAGACCGAGTGGTGCCAAGCCGGCCGACTGAAACACCAGGCGACCGTCGGCCGCGTCGTAGAGCTGGTAGAACCGTGTCGCTTCCTGCACGAACGAGATCTGATCGCTGTCGTTCGGGTTGAGATCGATCGACGGCTCGTCGCCGTGGAACTGCAGGTATCCGTGCAGACCTTCGGTCAGCTCGGTGAGCCGCGTGTTCACGTCCTCGTCGAGCCCGCGTGCGAGCACGCCGTAGGACACGATGCTCACCGCCAGCAGCAGGAGGCCCGAGACGACCATCGAGGTCACGGCGAGCCGCAGCCTGAGCGGGAGCGTCACGACGGAGCGTCGGTCAGCATGTACCCGACGCCTCGCACGGTGTGAATCAGCGGCACACCGAAGCCGCGGTCGATCTTGTTTCTCAGCGAGTTGATGTGCACCTCGACGACGTTGCTGATGCTGTCGAAGTGCACGTCCCAGACGTGCTCGATGATGAGCGATCGCGTCAGCGGGCGATCGGTGTTTCGCATCAGGAACTCGAGCAGCGCGTACTCCTTCGGCTTGAGCTCGATGAGCGTGCCGGCCCGGCGCACCAGACGCCGGATGGTGTCCATCTCGAGATCGGCGACGCGCAGCACGCTTTCCCGCGGCGCACCGCGCCGCAGCAGCGCGCGCAGCCGTGCCGAGAGCTCCGCGAGCGCAAAGGGTTTCGCCATGTAATCGTCAGCGCCCGCATCGAGGCCGGCCACTCGCTCTTCGAGGGAATCTTTCGCAGTCAGGATCAGCACCGGCAGCGAGGGCTTCCGGGCGCGGATGTCGCGCAGGACCTGGAAGCCCGAACGGCCGGGCAGCATCAGATCCAGGACCACCGCGTCATAGTCGACCGCCCCCGCCTGGTCTCCTGCATTGTTGCCGTCGTGCAGCGAATCAACCGCGTAGCCTTCCTGCTGAAGGCCCGTCTGGATGAAACTGGCGACTTTTCTGTCGTCCTCGATGACGAGGACACGCATGCGGCCCCCTCCTGCGTCCTGTTAATGCTGACACGATTTCCAGACAGTGCGGACGGAGGCGGGGCCTCCTGAGCCTTCATTAACGAGGTTTAATCGTGCGTTCATGTTGACCTCAGGTCGCGCGCCTTGAATAGGTGGTGGACGCGACAATCGCGGGGCGCGCGTGCGCTCCCGGCACCCGATAACGCACGAGACAACCAGTCGAAGCAATACGAGGAGAGAGACATGCGCAAAGTGCTCACCACGTTCGTGCTGGCGGCCGCCCTTGCGGTCACCGGTGCGGCGCAGGCGGCTCAGTCCACCACAGCGAAGAAGCCAGCAACGTCGACCACGGCAGCCGCCAAGCCCGCAACCGCTGCGAGTCACTCGGTCAAGGGCGTCGTGAAATCGATGGATGCCTCATCGATGGTCATCACGAAGTCCGGCAAGTCCGGGGGCGACATGACCTTCACTGTCAACGCGGATACGAAGAAAGACGGGGCGCCCGAAGTGGGCTCGAACGTCTCGGTCCGCTATCGGACGGAAGGCAGCACGAATATCGCGACCGCCGTGACGGCGCAGGCGCCGAAGCCCGCCAAGACCCAGGCCAAGAAGTAGCGATCAGGCAACACCCGACCGGGGTCGCGGCAGACGCGGCCCTGGTCGTTTCAGACACGACTTCACGTGCGCCTGCAGACGATCGTCCTCCTGGTCGTGTTGGTTCTCACACGTCAGGCATCGTGGGCCGCGACCACGGATGAAGTCCTCCTTCGCGGACATCCTCAGCTGGTCCATCTCTACGGCGCACGAGGCGCCGGCACTCCCGTCATCGTCTCAAGTGGTGATGGCGGCTGGATGCACCTCGGCCCTCACGTGGCGGACGTCCTGGCCGCGCACGGATTTTTCGTCATCGGCTTCAACGTCAAGGAATATCTCAAGAGTTTTACGTCGAGCAGCTCGACGCTGCGGCCCGCCGATGTATCCGCCGATTATCGCGAGCTCGCGCGGTATGCCGCTCGAGGATCGACGACGCCACCCGTGCTCATCGGCGTCTCCGAAGGCGCCGGGCTGTCGGTTCTGGCTGCCGCTGACGACCAGACCAAACCGCTGGTCTCCGGCGTCATTGCTGTGGGACTGCCTGAACTGAACGAGTTGGGATGGCGCTGGAAGGACGCATGGATTTACGTGAGCCACGGAGTGCCGAACGAACCGACATTCAGTTCGGGGGCCCTGGTCAGGCACATCGCGCCGATTCCGCTGGCCGCCATCCAGTCCACCAGGGACGAGTTCGTCCCGCTGCAGCAGATCCAGCAGACGATGGAGCGCGCCTCAGAGCCAAAGAAGCTCTGGGAAATCCAGGCGTCGGATCATCGCTTCAGCGACAACCTCCCGGAACTGGATCGCCGGCTCCTCGAAGCGATGACCTGGGTCGCGCACAGCCAACCGCACTGACGATCGTGCGCGAGCGTCTCCAGCGCGCGTTGCCGGCGCTGGTCGGACTGCTGCTGTTCGTGATCGCGCTCGAGGTGCTGCGGCGCGAACTGCACGCCGTCTCGTGGCACACGCTGTCGGCGACGATATCGGGCCTGCCTCCCGTGGCGCTCTTCTCGGCGCTCGGTCTCACCTCACTCAACTACGCCGTGCTGACGGCGTACGATTTCATCGCGTTTCGATCCATCGGCAAACACCTGCCGCGATGGCGCGTCGCCGGCGCATCGTTTCTCGCCTATGCGATCGCCAACAACGTCGGCTTCGCCATGCTCTCCGGCGCCTCGGTGCGGTACCGCTTCTACTCACGATGGGGCGTCAGCGCCGAAGATCTCTCGCGCATCGTCATCTCGTACTCGGTGACCTTCTGGCTCGGTCTCCTCACGCTCGGCGGGTTGACGCTGATGCTGAGTCCTCTGCCGGTCGCGCTTGGCTTGCCCGCGCGAGGCACGGTTGTGCTCATCGGAGCGTTGCTCGTGGGAGCCAGCGGCGCGTATGTCATCGCGGCGTGGCGCCATCGCAAGCCGCTTCGAATCAGAGGCTTCGAGATCCGGTTTCCTCACGCATCACTGGCGGTTCTGCAGGTCGTCGTCTCGGCAGTCGACTGGGCCGTGGCCGGTGCGATCGTGTACGTGCTGCTTCCGCCGAGCGACGCCTCGTTCTTCATTGTGCTGGGTGCGTTTCTCGCCGCGCAGGTGCTCGGTCTCGCCGCGCACGTCCCGGGCGGCGTCGGCGTATTCGAGGGGCTCATGGTCCTCCTGCTCAGGCCGTACTACGATTCCGCGCAGCTCGTACCGTCGCTGGTCGCCTATCGTGTCGTCTACTACGTGCTGCCGCTTGCGGTGGCCCTCGTCGCGCTCCTCACCGATGAAGTGCGGCTGCGCCGCGCTCATGCCGCCCGCGCGGCGGCGTTCATCGGTCGCATCACCGAGCAGTTGACACCGCGCCTGCTTGCCGTGTGCACGTTCATCACGGGCGTCGTGCTGTTGTTCTCCGGTGCGACGCCTGCCGCCGAACATCGGCTCGCGTTGCTGCATCGCGTCGTGCCGCTGGGGATCATCGAGACGTCGCACGTGATCGGCAGCGTGGTCGGCGCATTGCTGTTGTTGCTGTCGCAGGGTCTCGCCCGTCGACTCGACGCGGCGTACTACCTGACGGTCACCGCGGTGGTGGCTGGGACCGTGGCCTCGCTCCTCAAAGGCGGGTGGGAAGAAGCGGTCGTGCTGACCGGGCTCCTGCTGATGCTGCTGAGAGCGCGCCCTGCGTTCAACCGGACCGCCGCGTTTTTCGCCACGCGGTTCTCGGCGGCGTGGATTGCGGCCGTCGTCGCCGCGCTGGTCGCGTCGGTGTGGCTCGGGTTCTTCGCGTTCAAGCACGTCGAGTATTCACATGACCTCTGGTGGCAGTTCGCGCTCGAGGGCGATGCCTCGCGCTTCCTGCGGGGCACGGTCGCCGCGTCGACCGCCGTGCTCCTCTTCGCGGTCGCGCGTCTGATCGGTCACGCGCCACACGAAGTGGACAAACCGTCGAGCGAGGATCTGGATCGCACGCAGACGATCATCGCTACGCAATCGTCGACGCATCCGAATCTGGTGTACCTCCGCGACAAGGCGATTCTCTTCGACGAACAGCGCGAGGCCTTCCTCATGTACGCGGTGCAGGGGCGTACGTGGGTGGCTCTCCACGATCCAGTCGGTCCTCCACGACGCGTGACCGAGCTCATTCGTCTCTTCATCGAGCGTTGCGACGACTTCGGTGGAACGCCCGTGTTCTATGAGGTGGGGACGCAGTATCTGCACCACTATGCCGACTTCGGCCTGACGACCGTCAAGATCGGAGAGGAGGCGCGCGTCGATCTCGGCGCGTTCACGCTCGAAGGACCCGGCGGCGCGCGCTTTCGCCAGGTCACGCGGCGCTTCGAGAAGGACGGGTGCACGTTCCGTGTAGTTCCTGTGGAAGAGGTGCCGGGTGTGATGTCCGCCCTCGCGCGGGTCTCGGATGATTGGCTGAACGAAAAGGTCGGTGCGGAAAAGGGCTTCTCAGTGGGATTCTTCGATCCCGCATATCTCGCCAGGTTTCCCGTTGCGATCGTCGAACGGGCGGGCAGCATCGTCGCGTTCGCCAACCTGTGGCCGGGCGCCGACGGCCGCGAGCTGTCGCTCGATCTGATGCGTTATCACCACGACGCGCCGAGGAGCGTCATGGAGGCGCTGGTCGTGCTCATGCTGATCTGGGGGAAAGACCACGGATATGCGTGGTTTTCACTCGGGGTCGCACCGATGTCTGGCTTCGAGCCCTCGGCCGTGGCCCCGCTCCGATCGCGGGCGGGCAATTTTCTCTACGAGCATGGCGCCCGCATCTATAACTTCCAGGGTCTTCGCGCCTACAAGGACAAGTTCGACCCGATCTGGGAGTCGCGTTATCTCGTATATCCAGGCGGGCTCCGGTTGCCCCGCATAGTTGCCGATGTCTCGGCGCTCGTCGCCGGGAGCTATCGGCGGATCTTCACGAAGTAGGCCGGGGCCATTACACTCTGAGTGATCCGGCACGTCCCAAGACCGTTTTCGGTCACATCGTAGAGCGCTGGCTTCACCCAGCGCGGGACACGGGGCGGCTCAAGCCGCCGCTCTACGTTGAGACCGACACGTCGAGGCACGCGCCAGCGAGATACGCGAGCTTGGGCGCGAAGCCTGCTACATCGTGGAGCATTCTCGTCGTCGACGATGACGTCGACCTTCGAGATCTCCTGTCATCGCTGCTGGGCGGCGCCGGTCATCTCGTGCGTCAGGCCGGCGACGGCCCCGAGGCGCTCGCGATGCTGAACGGCTCCCCGGTCGACGTGATGCTGCTCGACATCGGGCTGCCGACGATGAACGGGCTCGACGTGCTGGCGCTCGTCCGCGCGATGCCTCAGCCGCCGTTGGTCGTCATGATGACGGCCGACGATACGCCCGAGCCGCTGCTCGAAGCCGTGCGCCTCCAGGCGTTCCGTTATCTGAGAAAACCGTTTGCGTTGCGCACGGTGCTCGATGTCGTCAACGAGGCGATGTCGTCGGTTCCGCTGGCGCGGCTTCCGATCGAAGTCGTGTCGGCCAAGCCCGAGTGGATGGAAATCATCGCGCCGTGCACGCTCGAGATGGCCGATCGCATCCAGTCGTTCATGATGCACCTCGAGGCCGACCTCCCGGAGGCGGTGCGCGAATCGGTCGCACCGGCCTTTCGCGAGCTGTTGATCAACGCGATCGAGTGGGGCGGCAAGCTCGATCCCACGCGGAAGATCCGCATTTCCTGCGTCCGGGCCAAACGACTGCTCCTCTACCGGATCACCGATCCCGGCGACGGCTTCGAGCTCGATCAGCTCCACCACGCAGCGATTTCCAATCCTCACGACGCTCCGCTTCAACACGCGTTGGAGCGCCAAAAACAAGGACTTCGACCGGGAGGACTCGGGTTGATGATGACCCGCTCCCTCGTCGACGAACTGATTTATAACGAAGCCCGCAACGAGGTAATGTTCATCAAATACCTTGATTAGCCGCACGGTTCGGGATCCACCCAAACGCGAGTCGGGTGTCTGGTGAAAAGTTCCTCGGGGGAATACCTGATAGTCACTGAGCTACTCCGCTTTCCATACTGCGAGAGTTTCGCACTTTCTCAGGGCCAATATGCCGCCGCCAGAGCGAAGGAGAAAATCTATGGCACGTGACGGAAGCCAGCCGTCCCAGCCTCCGGAACAGCAGACTCGTGAGTCGACGATGGCGTTGTTGCGGGAGCTCGTCTCGCACCTGCGCGAAAACCGCACCGAGTTGAGAGAGGAATGGGCGCGCCGGATCACTGAGTCGCGGCTGCTCACCGCGATGACCCGAGAGGAAGTGTTCGCTGAAGCGACGACGGTCTATGACAACTACGTGGCGGTGCTCGAAACCGGAAGCGTCGAAGCGCTGCAGGCCTACGCGCGCGACCTGTCGGAACGCATCATCCCCCGGGGCGTCGAAACGCAGGAAGTGCTCGGCATCGTGCTGCTGCTGCGCGACGTGCTGGCCCGGTCGCTGTTCAAGAAGTATCAGCTCGACTTCGACCTGCTGAACCGCGTGCTCGATGCGTACGAACCGGCGGCCAACCGGATCGCGAACACCGTCGCGGTCGGTTTCGTGCAGGAGCGCGAGCGCATCATCCGGCAGCAGCAGGAGGCGATCCGCGAGCTGTCGACGCCGGTGCTCCGGGTGCGCGAGCGGCTGCTCATTCTCCCGATCATCGGTCTGATCGATCCGCAGCGAGCACGTCAGCTGACTGAGCAGCTGCTGCGCGGCATTCGCGAGAACCGCGGCAAGGTGGCGGTCATGGACATCACGGGCGTGCCGGTGATCGACTCGGCGATCGCCAATCGCCTGGTGCAGACCGTTGAAGCGGCGCGTCTGCTCGGCGCGACGGTGATCGTCACGGGACTCTCCCCGGAGATCGCCCAGACGCTCGTCACCATTGGTGTGGATCTGAGCAAGATGAATACGGTCGGCGACCTGCAGGGAGGCATCGAGCTGGCCGAACGTGTGTTGGGCTACAAGGTCGTCCCGTTGGAGGAGACCTCGCCGAGAAGCCACTAGCGACGACTCGAGGGGCGCGCGTGCCCGGCCGATCCCCCGGCCCACGGCGCGCTCTGATAGCACCGCGACCGTGAGGGCTGCATGGCCGTTCCCATTCTGAAGCAGGGTCAGTTCCTGATCGCGAGCATCCAGTCTGCGTTGACAGATCAGGATCTGATTCAATTTCGCGACGACCTCGCCGAACTGGTAGGTCGTCATCGCGCCCGCGGTGTGATCGTCGACGTGACCGCACTCGACGTTCTCGATTCATTCGCCACCCGGACTCTGCGCGCGATCGCGTACATGACCAAGCTCCGCGGGGCCGAGACGGTGATCGTCGGCATTCAGCCCGAGGTCGCCCTGTCGATGGTGCAACTGGGACTGACCCTGGAGGATGTGCCGACCGCACTCGATCTCGAAGAGGGGCTGACGTTCCTCAACAAGCGGCTCGAGGATACGCATGGAGCGTGAGATTCGCGTTCGGATCCAGTCGTCGACCGATATCGTGTCGGCCCGTCAGCAGGGCCGCGCGCTGGCGGCGCAGGCCGGATTCTCGAGCAGCAATCTGACGATCATCGCCACGGCGATCTCCGAGGTGGCCCGCAACATCGTGGAATACGCCAAGGAAGGGGAAGTCATTCTCAGCCTCATCAACGACAGCCACAAGAAGGGCCTGCAGATCGTCGCGTCGGATCAAGGTCCGGGCATCGCCGACATCGCGACGGTGATGCGCGACGGGTATTCCACGGGGAAGGGTCTCGGGATCGGTCTTCCCGGATCGCGCCGCCTGATGGATGAATTCGAGATCAAGTCACAGGTCGGCCGGGGCACCACCGTGACCATGAGGAAGTTCGTGTCATGAACGCTGTGGTCAGCGGCGGATGCGTCGAGCGGCATGGCGCGATGCTGAGCTGGGGGGCGGCGAGTTCGCCGATCGCAGCAGAAGATCAATCCGGAGATCTCTGCGTGGTCTGGTCGCCTACGGATGGCGCGTTGATCGCCGTGGTCGACGGGTCCGGACACGGGCCCGAGGCGGCCGCGGCCGCGCAGATCGCCGCCGATGTCATAAGCCCGCACACCCACGAGTCGCCGGTGGCGCTGGTCCTGCGGTGTCACGAGCAACTCCGAGGCACGCGCGGGGCGGCGATGACGCTGGCCTCGCTCAACCTGCTCGATCGCACGATGACGTGGCTCGGGATCGGCAATGTCGAAGCGGTCCTCTGTCGCAGCAACGGGCGCGAGAATCACGATTCCGAGCGCGTGCTGCTGCGATCGGGCGTGGTCGGTTATCGCCTTCCGCCGCGGCTGAAGGCGGAAGTGATCCCCTTGAAACATCTCGACATGCTGGTCATGGCGACCGATGGCGTACGACCCGAGTTCGCCGAGGACGGCGCGCTCGGCGGGGATCCGAAAGCGATTGCCGCACGGCTGCTGGCCCAGTACGACAGTCACCGGGACGATGCGCTCGTGGTCGTCGCCAGGTTCCAGGAAGGCGGGGGGCGATGAGCGAACGTCTCGAGGCGCTCACGCACGACTACGCGACGGCGCTGGCCGAGTACCTCGCCGATCCGGAGGAGCCTGGACTCGAACGCGCGTACGAAATCGGTCGGCGCGCACTGGCCGACGGGCTCGGCGTACTGGAAATGGCCACGGTGCATTCGCGGGCGCTGCCCGCAACGCTGGCGCCGGCCACTGATGACGACGATCGCGTCAAGCGGCTCGAGGCGGTCGAGCGATTCTTCGTCGAGGCTTCCTCGCCTTTCGAGATGGCCTTCCTGAGTTTTCGCGAGGCGAACGTCGTCCTGCATCGCCTCAACGATGTGCTCGAGGGGCAGGCACGTCGGATCGCGCATGCGCTGCACGATGAAGCAGCGCAGCTCCTGGCGTCGGTGCACCTGGCGCTGGCCGAGATCGCCACGCGCTATCCCGATACCGGCAAAGCGATGCACGACGTGCGCGGTCTGCTCGAGCAGATCGAAGAGCGCCTGCGCAATCTCTCCCACGAACTGCGGCCGCCGATCCTTGAGGATTTGGGGCTGGTACCGGCGCTCGAGTTTCTCGCGGACAGTGTGTCCAAGCGCTGGGGGCTGACGGTCACCGTGAACGCGACGATCGACGGCGGCGTGCCGGCGACGGTGGAGACGACGCTCTATCGCATCATCCACGAGGCGCTCATCAACGTCGTGAGACACGCCAAGGCCACGCACGCGGACGTCGGGCTCCGACGTGAAGCCCACCGCATCGTCTGCTCCGTTCGTGACAACGGCATCGGCCTCGATGCGTCCGTGACGGAGAAAGGAAAAAGCCGTCGGCAGGGATTGGGGCTCGTCGAGATCCAGGAACGGACCGCCGCGCTCGGTGGGGTCCTTCGCCTCGTTCCCAATGCCGATCGCGGGACCGACCTGAGCGTCGAGATCCCGCTGGAGCGTTGAACAATGAGCGTAACGATCTTGCTAGTGGACGATCATCCGGTGGTACGTCAGGGGCTTCGTGTGCTGCTCGAACGCGAGCGTTTCGAGATCCTGGGAGAAGCGTCCGACGGTCTCGAGGCGATCGCCCTCTCATCGAAACTGCAGCCGGATGTCGTCGTCCTCGATCTCGCGATGCCGGGACTGAACGGACTTGGTGCGGCCCGCGACATCGCCAAAGTGTCGCCGCGGGCCAAGATCGTGATGCTCACGATGTACACCGAAGAGCACCACATTCTCGAGGCGCTGCGCGCCGGGGTGAAGGCGTGCGTGTCGAAGACCCAGGCTGCCGAACAGCTGATCGGCGCGATCCGCGAAGTGTGCGCGGGAGGGATGTATTTGAGCCCGAGTGTGTCAGGGGCGGTGGTGCAGGCGTATCTCGCGAAGACCGATCCGCCAGCCGATCCGCTGACGGGCCGCGAGCGTCAGGTGCTTCAGCTGATTGCCGAGAGCAAGACGACGAAAGAGATCGCCGTCATCCTCAGCGTCAGCGTGAAAACCGCCGAAACGCATCGGACCAAGCTGATGGAGAAGCTCGACATTCACTCGACGGCAGGACTCGTTCGATACGCCATTCGTCGAGGCCTGGTCCAGCCCTAAATGGCGCACGCATCAGCTGGGGTCGGGGATCGCACACAGCCACCTACGGCGGTTTACCCGATATGGAGGCGTGGGAGCATCGCAGACACTAAGTAGGGCAACTCCCGGTGATTGATCATGGGTGCGCAGAACGTCCTGTTCCTTCGGCGCTATCGGGCGGCGCTCCTCGATTACCTGCTCGGTAATCGCGAGTCGGAACTGGCGCGCGCGTACGACCTGGGGCGCAAAGCGCTGGCCGACGGTCACGGACTCCTCGACGTGCTGCGCACGCATCAGCGTGCGATGCACGCGATCATCGAAGCCTCACACAACCCGGAAGAAACGCTCAAGCGACTCGATGCATCGTGGGAGTTTCTCACCGAGATACTCTCACCCTTCGAGATGACGACGAGGGGTTATGTCTCGTCACTCGGGCGTCGCGAGACCATTCGACGCAAGTCGCGCCGACGACTGCCCGCGCAAGTGACGGGCTAGCGTATTCACGGGCTTTTTCCGCCAATTTTCGAGGGGTTCACCTGATAGTCAGCTTGAGCGTCGGTCCCTAGGATGACTGCTGTTGCTGCCCGGTCTTAGTGCCGCCCGCAGCACTCGGCCAGGCGTTCTCCCCAGCCTCACTGAGGCTCGCCACTTCCGGCCATCGGATCGCACTCGCGTGCCGGCGCTCCCGAGTGAAGCTCGGGTGCACCAAAGGGGGCGAAGCCTTGCTGCAGATCGGCGACGATGCTCGTAGACCTTCGGCTGCGATGGACGCCGCCGTTTTCTCAAGCGGCCCCTGGTATGCGCTCTGGACGCACAGCCACTGCGAGCAGCTGGTGCACGACCAGCTTCATCAGAAAGGATTCGCCGCCTTTCTTCCGCGCGTCGATGTCTGGTCACGACGACGCGGTGTCCGGCGCCTGATCAAGGCGCCGATGTTCCCCAGCTATCTGTTCCTGCAGCATCGGATGGACAAGGACGCGTACGTGGCGGTGAGCCGCGCCCGCGGTCTCGTCCGCGTGCTCGGCGAACGCTGGGATCGGCTCGCCGAGATTCCCTTCAAAGAGATACAGGCGATTCAGCGAATCGACGCGGCGTGTTGCCGCGTGCTGCCGTTTCCGTATCTCCGGGAAGGGCAGCGAGTCCGGATCGCACGCGGTCCACTCGCCGGCATCGAAGGTCTGCTCGTCGAGTCGCGTCCCCACAAGGGTCTGCTCGTGCTGTCGGTGCATCTCCTCCAGCGAAGCGTTGCAATGTCCGTGGACGCCACGACCGTGGTGCCAGCGTAGGTGGTGCATCGATGAGAATGAGGCGATCGGTTCGATCCAGTGGTGCGGTGCGCCGTGCCGTCCGTCTCGCCCTGATCGCAGGCGTGCTCGCGCCAGCGATGATCGCGGCTCAAGGGGGGAATGCGCCCACACCCGTGGCCGGGCAGCCCGAGCAACGCATCGAGGGGCCGTCGTACGGACGGGTCTCCCTGCTCTTCACCGAGTCGTACGACGACAACGTCTTCGCGGTGCCGTTGTCGCAGCACCCGCAGTCCGATCTGATCTCACGGTTCGGTCCCATGTTCGAGGTGGGTCGCCACACGCGCAGGTTCGTGATGAACGCCCGGTACGGCCTGGCCGCCGAGCGTTACGCACAGCTGGTCGACCTCAATAGTGACGTGGCCCATCAGGAGGGCATGTTCGACGTCGATTACCACGCGACGCCCCGTGCGACGCTGCACGCCGACGGCGGGTACATCGACACCCAGTCGCCTCGCGAGTTGAATCAGGCCACCTTGATCACCATCGGTCGCGGCCGTGCGGAGCGGCTCACCGCGCACGCCGGGTTCGGCGAGGATCTGTCGAAGCTGATCAGGCTGAATCTGGACTACACCATCTCGAACGACACACTCGAGGAGCAGCCCGGCAATCTCTCCCACAACGGGCGCGTCGGTCTGCAGTGGCAGACCAGCATGCGTACCAACTACCGGGTCGACTACCGCCCGCGGTACGTGGTGTTCGGTTCGATCGCCAGCGTGACCACTGCCGCCGGCGGCGATGCTTTGCAGGTGACTCCCGTCAGCGCCAGCCAGTCCTCGCACGCGATCACCGCCGGCTTCACCCATGCGATCACGCCGCTGACGAGCATCGAGCTCGACGGCGGGCCGCGGGTGACCGATGGCAGCGTGACTCCGGAGATCACGGCCGCGTTCCGCCGTCGGATGCAGAAAGGCGATCTCGCGGTCGCCTACACGAGGACGCAGGATACGGCGATCGGTGAAGTGGGCTTCTTCGATGTGCAGCGACTGACCGCGACCGCGTCGGTGACGCCGGTGCGGGCGTTGACACTCTCCGCACTGCCGGCGTTTGCGCGGTCGACGCAGGCCGGCGACTACAGCAACGTGCGCGAGCTGAACGTCGAGATCGTGGTGCGCGTCGTTCGGCGCCTGTCGTTCGTCGCCTTTGCGCGCGCCGCGAACCAGGAGGGGACGTTCGGCAATCTGAACGATCCCATCCAGACCCGATACATAGCGTTTACCACCAGGTTGACCCTGCCATGAATCTGGTTGCTGATGTCCGAACCTTGGGATGGCGGCGGTCCGCCAGCGATGCCGTCTTCGGCGTCGAGCGAATCCTGATTCTCGGTCTGACTCCGCTGGCCGAACAGCTGATCGACGAGATCGAGCGTCGACCCGGACGGCGCGTCATCGTCGGGGTGCTCGACGATCGGCGGCTGATCGGAGGCGGCCACGAAGAAGTGATGCGCCTGCAGACGATCATCGAGAAGCTGTCGCCGCACCGTGTGGTGGTCGCGCTCAGCGAACGTCGCGGCCGGACGCCGTTCGGCACGCTCCTCGAGTCGTGCATCGCGCGCGGGGTGATCGTCGAAGACGTGGTCGAGTACTACGAGCGCATCACGGGGAAGCTCGCGTTCGAATCGCTCGCGCCGATGGCGGTGATTCTCTCGGGCGGATTCCGCCCGCCGAAGTTGTATCAGGCATTCGCGCGTATGAGCAGCCTCCTGGCGGCGATCGTCGCGCTGATTCTCTGTGCGCCGGTGATCGGCGTCGTGGCGATCGCCATCAGGCTCGACTCGAAAGGGCCGGTCTTCTTCCGACAGCGCCGCGTCGGCATCGGCGGCAGGCCATTCACGCTCGTCAAGTTCCGGACCATGGAGCATGGTGGAACCCGGCGCTCCGAGTGGGAAGGCGACAACCGGGATGCCGTGACCCGAGTGGGCAGGTTCCTGCGCGCGTTCCGTATCGACGAGCTCCCGCAATTCCTGAACATCATCCGCGGCGACATGAACCTGATTGGGCCGCGACCGCACCCGGTGTCCAACCTGGAGCTCCTTACGCTGGTTGCTCGCAATCTGAACGAACTGACCGGTGCCGCGATCAGCTGCTACATGCTTCGGGCGCTCGTGCGTCCTGGGCTGACGGGCTGGGCGCAAGTGCGGTACCGCTACGCCAACAACCTCGAGGAAGAATTGGAAAAACTGCGCTACGACCTCTACTACGTGAAGCACCTCTCACCCTGGCTCGATCTCCGCATCGCCCTGGAGACGATCAAGGTGCTCCGCGGCCAGAAGACGACGACGTCCGACGGGCCGCGGCTGCGACCGCTCGACATCGCGCGCTGCGCGCTGATCACGCTGCTGCCGCTGTCGTTCGCGATGTTCGGACCGATCACGCCCGCCTCCGCGCAGCAACGACCCCAGCCGCGCGGTACCCAGTCACAGCCTGCGCCCGAGTCGAAGACTCCGCCGACATCGCAGACGCAGGCGGGGGTTCGCGGCGCCGCGGCCGATCCCGGCCGCGAATACCTGATCGGCCCCGACGATGAACTCGAGATCTCCGTCTGGGAGAACCAGGCGCTCACGCGCACGGTTCCCGTTCGCCCCGACGGCAAGATCTCGCTGCCGCTGATCAACGATGTACAGGCGGCGGGACTCACGCCGATGCAGCTGCAGGGCTCGCTCTCGAAAGCGCTCACCGCCTTCGTGCAGGCGCCGGAAGTCTCCGTGATCGTGCGGACTGTGCACAGCTTCAAGGTGTCGGTCGTCGGTGAGGTCAGAGAGCCCGGGCGATTCGAGTTGAACGGCCGGCCGACGGTGCTCGATCTCATCGCGCTCGCCAAGGGCCTGACTGAATACGCGGATAAACGGCGGATCGTGGTGTTGCGACGGGAACACGGGCAGACGCGTCAGATTCCCTTCGCGTACGACAAGCTCCTGTCGGACAACGGAGAAGGCATCGAGAACTTCTTCGTCATGCCCGACGACATCGTCCTGGTGCGCTAATGGATGAACACGATTACCCCAATGAAGACGACCCACAGGGTCGACGCATCGATCCCGATTTGATTCGCGAGATCTGGCATCGCCGGCGATGGGTCGGCATCCTGATCTTCGGTGCCGTCCTCGCCTGCGCCGCCAGCGCGGCGTTCTCGCTGCCCAACCTCTATCGAGCCTCCACCAAAGTGCTCGTCGATCGGCAGGAAGTCTCGGAAACGTTCGTGCGACCGACGGTCACCGGGGAGCTCGAGCCGAGAATCCAGACGATTCGTCAACAGGTCATGAGCCGCGAGCGCCTCGCGAACCTCATCACGACCCTCGATCTCTATCCCGACGATCGGAGGCAGCGGCCGATGGAGGCAGTCGTCGAGCGGTTGCGACGCGATGTCGATCTCAAGCTCGAGGGGCTCGAGACCAACGGTCGCAATGCGACGGTCGCCTTCACCGTCAGCTACAACGGCCGCGATCCCGCGACGACCGCCAAGGTCGCCAATACGCTGGCCAGCTACTACGTCGAGGAGAACTCGAAGGGACGACGACGCCAGGCTGCGCGCACGGCGGCGTTTCTCAACCGGCAGGTCGAATCGATCCAGGCTGAACTCGAGCAGCACGACACCCGCACCGGCGATTTCATCAAACGGCACAACGCCGATCTGCCGCAGCAGTTGAGCGCGAACGAGTCGGCGCTCAGCCGGTTGAGCTCGCGGCTGCAGATCAACACCGAGCAGCAACTCCGGCAGGCAGAGCGGCGCGAGCGGATCGAGAAGGAAATCGCCGACGCCACAACCGGCGTCGCCGCTGCCGATACGAGACTGGCCGAAGGCGATCTGGCGAAGCTCAAGCAGGAGCTCGCCGCGGCGAAGAACCGCTATAGCGATCGCTATCCGGAAGTCGCCCGGTTGAGCAACGAAGTGGCCGTTCGCGAAACGCAGCTCGCCGCCCGACGGGCGTCCGCCGCCAAGAGCGCCGCGCCGGCGAAACCGGCAGACAACTCCGCGTCGCTGAGCGAAGTGGACGCGCAGCTCAAGGCGCTTCAAGCGGAAGAGAAGGCGCTCCGCACTGCGATTGGATCGTACGAATCGCGCGTCGCGAGCACCCCGTCGCGGGCCGTCGAGATGGAACGGCTCACGCGTGGATACGACGCAACTCGCGATCGCTATCAGGTGCTGCTCAAGGCCTACGAAGATGCGCAGGTGGCCGCCTCACTCGAGCAAGGTGAAGGCGCCGAGGAATTCCGCGTGCTGGATGCGGCGATTCCGCCCCGCGAGGCGATTGCGCCCAACCGGATGTGGCTGCTGTTGATCAGTCTGGCGGCCGCGGCGGTCGCCGGGGTGATCGGCATCGCCGTCGTGGAGAAGCTCGATTCCTCGTTCCACGCGCCCGACGAGCTGCGCACGTTCGTCAAGGCTCCGATCCTGGCCACGATTCCTCGAGTCTTCACTTCCGCGGCCACGCGGAGACGCCGGTACCGGCGCGCGCTGGCGGCCAGTGCGGCCATTCTCGTCCTCACCCTTCTCGCCGCGGGTTCGTGGTACATCGCCGCGGGCAACGAGATGATCACGCGCCTGACGACGCGAGGAGCTTGAGGCCATGGAAACATTGAAACTGCAGGTACCAACGCCCACGTCCCACGCGCAGACACCGCCGGTGCACGCGCAGCCCACGACGCCGCAGGCCGCGGCCGCCGCGTCGTCGCAGCGGCACGATCGCCCGCGTCCGGCCGAGGAGCTCGTGAGCCTGCGGGCTCCTCACTCGCCGGAGGCCGAGCAGTACCGCTCGCTGCGTGAGACGATTGAACGGCAGCGGCGCGAGTCCGGACTGCGCGTGGTGGCGATTACGAGCGCTGGACCGGGCGAGGGCAAGACGGTGACGAGCCTGAACCTGGCGGGCGCACTGGCGCAGTCGGCCGGTGCCCGCGTGCTGCTGGTCGACGCCGATCTGCACCGCCCCGCGGTTGCGAGGTATCTCGGCCTCAACGACGAGCGCGGGGTCGGCCTCTCGGACATCATCACCGACGAACGGTGCGGGCTGGCGCAGGCCGTTCGACGTCTCGACGCGATTAATGTCTCGGTGCTCCTGCCGGGCCGCACGCATCCACGCCCGTACGAGCTGCTGGCCTCGTCGCGGCTCGAAGGCGTGCTGGTCGACATGCGTCACCAGTACGACTACGTGTTGCTGGATACACCGCCGGTGTTGCCCGTGGCCGACTGTCGTCTCCTCGGACGATGGGTCGACGGCTTCCTCGTGGTGGTGGCGGCTCACCAGACGACCAGAAAAATGCTCAGCGAAGCCATCCGCCTGCTCGACGGCGCCAAGGTGATGGGTGTGGTGTTCAACGGCGACGATCGCCCGCGCCGGTCCTACTACGGCTACTACGCGTCCTGACGCACGCCTCGCGCAGTCATTCCATTCACAGTGAAGGACAACGTATGACCGAACTCCCCATTGTCGACGTGTGTCTGCTCGACGTCCGTCGCTCGACGAGCGGCGGCGCGTCCGTGCCGTGTTCACGGGTGCAGTAATGGCGCAACTGCTTCAGGACTGGGTCGCCGCGCAGGCACACACGCGGCCGGAGGCCACCGCGATTGTCTGTGGCGACGCGAAGCTCTCCTACGGCGAGTTGGACGCACGATCGAATCAGCTCGCTCGTGTCCTGAGGGAAGCGGGCTGTCGGCAGGGCGAACCGATCGCGTTGCTGATGCCGAAATCGCTGATGGCGATCGTGGGCCTGCTGGGCATTCACAAAGCGGACGGCGTTTACGTGCCGCTGGATCCGTTGAGCCCGAGTGCCCGCCTGCGGAAGATGATCACGACCTGCGGGATCACGCGCGTGCTGGCCGGCGGATCGGTCGAGCCGGTGCTGAACGAACTGCAGCACGACCTGTCGGTCGGATGGCTCGAGCCCGATGCGCCTTCCAGTCTGACCACGGAATTCGGTCTCGCTGATCTGTCGGTGTACGGGCCGGACGCGATTCAGCCTCGCAACCGTTCGTTCCATCCCGCGCACGTGCTGTTCACATCCGCGGCGACCGGCGTGCCCAAGGGGGTCGTGCTCACGCACGCCAACGTGATTCACTGCGTCGAGTGGGCGGCGCGCTACTTCGGCCTGACTGTCGACGATCGGCTGTCCTGCCATGCACCGCTTCACATCGACATGTCGCTGCTCGACATCTTTGCTGCGGCGGCGGTCGGCGCGGAGCTGCATCTGGTTCCGCCGATCGTCAGCGGCCTGCCCCGGACGATCGCCGAGTTCATCCGCACGTCGGCGATCACGCACTGGTCATCGATCCCGTCGGTCCTGTCGTACCTCGCACAGTTCGATCTCGTGAAGTCGGGCAGTCTTCCGGCGCTCAAGCGCGTGCAGTGGTCCGGCGACGTGCTGCCGAATTCGACGCTGATGCATTGGATGAAGCGGCTGCCGCACGTCAGGTTCACGAGTCTGTATGGCACGACCGAGACGACCTTCATCAGCAGCGTCTACACCGTCCCCGACTGTCCGACAGATGCGACCGAGCGCCTCCCGATTGGGACACCGTGCACCGGGAAAGAGTTCCTCATCTTGAGTCCCTCGTCGCTCGAACAGGTCGCCCCTGGAGAGATCGGCGACTTGTACATCGGCGGCGCCGGTGTGTCGCGAGGCTACTGGGGTGACGTCGCCCAGACCAATGCGGCCTTCGTGCGTCATCCGCAGCGGCTGCACGAACGTCTCTATCGGACCGGTGACCTCGCGCGCGTCGATGCCAGAGGGTTGATCCATCTCGAAGGACGCCGGGATCAGCAGATCAAGACGCGGGGCTATCGCGTCGAGATCGGCGAGATCGAGTCGGCGTTGAGCACGATCGGCTCGCTGAAGCACTCCGCGATCGTGGCCCTCGATCGCGGCGGATTCGATGGCGCGCAGATCTGCTGTGCCTATGTCCCGACGGACGGGTGCACGCCCGTCATGCTGCGCCATGAGCTCAGCCGGCTGGTCCCCAGCTACATGCTTCCCGTGCACTGGATGGCGTCGGAAGCCTTGCCGATCAACGGCAGCGGAAAAGTCGATCGCTCGCGGTTGAAGGGCCTGTTCGAAGAGCGGCTCAGTACGCTCGAAAGACGCCCGGTCGCATGAGAATCGGCCGAACGATTCCTCCTGCCGCCGCGCCGATCGACCTGATCGATCTGTGGTACGGCGCCTGCGGTCTCGTGGAGCCGGCGCGGGCGCTCACGAGGTTCGAAGACGAGCTCAGGCGACTCTTTGGTTCGCGCTACGTCTTCACGGTCTCATCGGGCGCCGCTGCGCTCACGATCACGTTGAAAGCGCTGGCGTCGATGTCGGACCGCACCGAGGTGATTCTCCCGGCGTACACCTGCTTCACGGTGCCGGCCGCGGTGCTGCAGGCAGGGCTCGAGCCGGTGCTGTGCGACATCGATGCGACGACGTTCGACTTCGATGCGCGCCAGCTCGAACAACTCGTGAGCCGCAGGACGCTGTGTGTGATTGCTCATCACCTGTTCGGCATGCCGACCAACATCGCGCGAGTTCGAGCGATCTGCGAGACGCACGGCGGGTTCGTCGTGGAAGACGCCGCGCAGGCGATGGGTGTCGACGTGCAGGGGCGGCCGCTCGGAACGCTTGGCGACGTCGGCGTGTTCAGCTTCGGTCGCGGCAAGCATGTGACGTGCGGAGAGGGTGGTGTCATCCTCACCGACCGTGCCCGGCTGGCGAGTGCGATCGAACGCGAGTGCCGCGGCATCTCCGCGCCGCGCCCGATCCACACAGCGATCGCCTTTGCCAAGGTCGCGCTGATGTACGTCTGTATCCGGCCATGGCTGTACTGGATACCGGCGAGCCTGCCGTTTCTCCGGCTCGGGGAAACGATCTTTCCCACCCACATCTTCCTGGGGCGTTTGTCGGGGATGCACGCGGGACTGATGCGGCGCATGCAGGTACGGATGCAGCGTGCACGACGCGTTCGCATGAACACGGCGTTCGACTTCAGGCGCAGGCTGCGGTTGGGGACGCGCGATGGGCGCGACTATCCGTATCTGCGGTTGCCGGTCTTCGCCCCGACCCTCGAACAGAAGAACCACCTGAGTGACGTCGCGCGGCGACGCGGGCTGGGTCTGGGTCGGGGGTATCCAACGGCGGTGAACGAGATCCCCGAACTTCGTGCACGGTTCGCAGGCCAGGCGTTTCCACGCGCCCGGCAGGCGGCCAACCAACTGGTGACAATTCCGACGCATCACTGGCTCAACGACACGGACAAGCAGGCCATCGTCGATCACCTCAACGGCGTTGTGAGCGCATCGTGTCCCCCGGAAGAAGCGGTCGGCAGCGTGGTCGTGAATCTGGAACGCACCGGTCAGCCGGGTTTTCAGATGACCGCGACTGGAATCGAAAGAGAGGGAGCATGATCGCCAACGCACTGAGCGTCGACGTCGAGGAGTACTATCACGCGGCCATTTTCCGGCGAGGGACGAAGTCGATCCCGCTCTCGAGCTTCGAGAGCCGCGTGGATCAGAACGTCGATCAGTTGCTCGGTCTGTTGAAGGACCACCACGCGAAAGCCACGTTCTTCGTGCTCGGCGAAGTCGCCGCGCAGCATCCCGCCACCGTTCGTCGGATTGCCGAGGAGGGACACGAGGTCGGCTGTCACAGCGACCAGCACCTCGATGTGTATCGGCAGACCCCGGAGGAGTTTCGGGCCGATGTGCGACAGGCGAAGAAGCGGATCGAGGACGTGATCGGTGAGCCGGTCGTCGGCTACCGCGCGCCGAATTTCTCGATCCGGCGCGCTCAGACCTGGGCGTTTCAGACCCTGCTCGAAGAAGGGTTTCAGTACGACTCGAGCGTCTACCCGATCGCGCACGACCGATACGGCGAACCGAACGCGCCGCGGTTTCCATACGAGATCTGGCGCAACGGGTCTGCGTATCTGATCGAATTCCCGATCGGCACCGCCCGCGTGTTCGGATGGAACATGCCGATTGGCGGGGGCGGCTACTTCCGACTGGCACCGTATGCGCTCACCCGAGTCGGGTTCAACCGTGTGAACACGTCCGAACGGCGCCCGGTGATGTTCTACCTGCATCCGTGGGAGCTCGATGCCGAGCAGCCCCGTCCGCCGATGCCGTGGCGCGACTCGTTCCGGCACTACGTCGGCGTCCGCAAGCAGGTCGCGAAACTGTCGAATCTGCTCGCGCGCTTTCACTTCAGCAGCGCTCGTCACGTCCTCGACCAATACGCGCTGCCACTTCCGACGACGATGGCCGCCCCGGCGCCTGTGCCCGCGGTTGCGTCGATGAATCTCACCAATCCGGGAGCCGAAGCGTAATGTCGGCTGGCTCCGGCGTTCAGGTTCGGCCCCTGGCCCCCCACACGCTTGACGGATGGTTGTCGCCATCGGATCCGCATCTTGCACATGCGCCTCAGTGGGCAACCGTCATCCGTCAAGCGTACGGTCATCATCCGCTGTATCTCGGTGCCGAAGATGTGAGCGGGCGCCGCGCCTTCCTGCCCGCGTTCATCGTGCGCCGACCGCTCGTCGGTCCGGTGATCACATCGATGCCGTTCCTCGACGGCGGCGGTCCGTCGATCGGTGCCCCCGATCTGGACGAGCCGCTGGTCGCGCGTCTGGTCGAAGAAGCGCGCGGCATCGGCGCCCGCTTCGTCGAGCTGCGCTGCGCGCGGAAGCTCGCGATCGCCGGCGAGCCGTTGGAGCACAAGGTGAACCTCGTGCTGCCACTTGCATCCGATACCAATCCCGTCTGGCGGGGTCTCGACCAGGGTCGCCGATATCAAATCCGGAAGGCTGAGCGGTCGGGACTCTCGGTCGAATCGGGTGGCGCCGCGCACATCGACGCGTTCTATTCGGTGTTCGCTTCACGCATGCGCGAGCTCGGCTCGCCCGTGCACGCGAGGGACTTCTTCACCTCGATCGTGAACGGGTTCGCCGATCGCGCGCGGGTCGTGATTGTGCGAAAGGGATCGACACCAATCGGCGGCTTGATCGCGCTGGCCGCGGGGGACGCGTTGACGGTGCCTTGGTCATCGTGCCTCACCGAGTACCGCGCTGATTGTCCGAACATGCTCCTGTATTGGGAGACGATTCGCGCCGGCTGCCGCGACGGATTCCGCCGGTTCGACTTCGGGCGGTCGACGCGCGGCTCCGGAACATATCAATTCAAAGTGCAATGGGGCGCCGAGGAGAAGCCGCTCTTCTGGTACACGATCCCCGTTGCCGAATCGGCTCGAGCCGGGACGTCCGAATCCGGCAAGGCCACATTTGTCCGATTGTGGCGCCGTCTTCCCCTGGGTCTGACGCGTCGTCTGGGTCCGCGTGTCCGCAAGTACCTCATCCAGTAACCGCGGCGAGCGAACGACCGTCGGCAGCATCGAAATCGACCGGCGGTTTGCGTGGCTGACCGCCGCCCTGTTCGTCCTCGTGTTCGGCCTGTCGTCGATTCCGGATCTCGATGACGCCTTTCAGGGTCCGGTGTGGTCGTTCCTGGCCAATGCGATGCACGCCCCGCTGTTCGGAGCTGTCGGGTTCTGCTGCTATCGCACGTTTGCAACCAGCCGCGTGCGTCCGGGCGTGATGCTCGCGGTCGCCTTCGTCGCCTCGGCCACATACGCCGCGCTGGACGAATGGCATCAGTCATTCGTGGCGGGTCGCGATGCGACGCTGTCGGATTTCCTGGTGGACATCGCCGGCGTTGCCATCGTGCTGTTTCTGGTCGGGGGCAGATCGCTGCTGAGGGGCGCGCGGGCCCGCGCCGCGGCGCGCCTCGCTCGCACCGACGCAGAGACGCCGTCGCACAATCAGATCGAGACGCAGTGATGAATGTGCTCGTTACGGATGGAGATCAGCGGGCTGCGCTTGCGATCACTCGATCACTGGGCCGGCGCGGCATGTCAGTCGTGGTCGGCGAGGAGGATCGCACCTCCCTGGCGGGCGCCTCTCGATATTGCGCCCGCCCCGTGGTCTACCCGTCTCCGTATCAGGACCCCGAGGCGTTCGAGCGCTTCGTGTCGCGTCTGGTCGTGCGCGAGCGTCTCGACCTCGTCATACCGGTATCCGACGTCACCACGCATGCGATCGCGAAGAATCAGGACGCGTTGCGCGAGCACGCTGCGCTCGCGGTGCCGCCCTTCGATGCGTTCGAACGGCTCACCGACAAAGCGAGCCTCATGCAGCGGGCACGAAAATGCGGGATTCCGACGCCGGTCACCCATATCGTCGACGGCATCGCGGGACTCCGATCGATTCAGGATCAGATCTCATTCCCCGCCGTCGTCAAGCCAACCCGCTCGCGCATCAGGACGCCTGACGGCTGGTTGGGGGGACATGTCCACTACGCCTCGAATCAGACCGAGCTGCGGAAGCTGTACGGTGAGACGAGCTACCTCGCTTCATATCCGTCGCTCATCCAGGAACGGATCGTCGGCGCGGGCGTGGGTGTGTTCGTCCTGTGCGATCGGGGTCGCGTGATGACCGTGTTCCAGCACACGCGGGTGCGAGAGCGGCCGCCGTCGGGCGGGGTCAGCGTGCTGTCCGAGAGCCAGGCGGTGGACACCAGGCTTCGCGAGCAGGCGACGCGACTGCTCGAGCCGCTCGGATGGCACGGCGTCGCGATGCTGGAATACAAACGGGACCATCGCACTGGAACACCGGTGCTGATGGAAGTGAACGGAAGGTTCTGGGGATCGCTGCAGCTGGCGATCGATGCCGGCGTCGATTTCCCGTTCATGAGTTGCGAGCTGGCGCTTGGACGCCGCGTCTCCCTGCCGGCGAGCTACCGTGTGGGGCATCGCACCCGATGGTGGATCGGCGATCTCGATCATCTGCTGCTGCGCCTGTTGGAACGCGATGGTGCCGTGGTCGGAGGCTCGTCGAAGCTGCGTGCCGTTCTCGAGTTCGTGCGGTCGAGCGCGCCCGGGATTCGCAACGAAATCATGCGGCTCGACGATCCGATGCCTGCGTGCCGTGAGCTGTGGCACTACGCGTGCGACCTCTCGCGAGCAGCCGGCCGTCGCCTCAGACGACCAATCCTCAAGGCGCGAGCGGGAGTCCGGTTCCGACTACAACGAGAACGCTGATGGCGTCGCGGGCTCTTGACGTCACTCCGAAGACGCGGCCAATCGCGGAGCCGCTGCGGGTCTGTCACATCATCTCGGCCGATCTGTGGGCGGGTGCCGAGATGCAACTCGCGTGCACGATGGCGTACCTCGTAGCGCAGCCGGAGATTGCGGTCTCGGCGGTGCTGCTCAACGACGGCCGGCTCGCCGACGAACTGCGCCGGCTCCGCGTACCGGTCACGGTGATCGACGAGACCCGCACCAGCGCGCTCGGCATTCTGCTGGGTCTCAGACGGATTCTTCAGGAGCAGCCGTTCGATCTCGTACACGTGCACAAGTACAAGGACGGGGTGCTCGGCACCATTGCGGCCCGTCTGGCCGGAGTGCCGCTGGTCGTTCGCACCATGCATGGCCTGGCCGAGCCGTTGCGCGGCTGGAAGAACCTGAAAGCGCGTGTCTACGAAACGTTCGATCGACTGACGCTGCAGTTCATGGCCAATCTCATCATCGCCGTCTCGCAGCGGATGGCGCAGACGCTGTGGGAGACCGGTTACTGCCCGACGATGGTGACCTGCATCCAGAACGGCCTCGATCTCGGTCAGGTGAGGGCCACGCGTGCGGCCGACGAGGTGCGACGCGATCTCGGTGTCGGGCCGAGGTCCTGGCTCATCGGCACGGTCGGCCGACTGTCGACGGTCAAGGGGCACGCGCATCTCCTGCGCGCCGCTCAGCGGATCGTCGACCGGGATCGCGGCGCACGGTTCCTCGTTGCGGGTGATGGTCCGCTGCGCGGCGACCTGCTGGCGCAGGCCGCAGAGCTGCAGATCGCCGATGCGTGTCTCTTTCCGGGAGCGCGGCGCGACGTCTACGACGTGATGGCCGCGATGGATCTCTTCACGCTGCCGTCACTGAACGAAGGCATCCCGATGTCGCTGCTCGAGGCGATGGCCCTCGGCAAGCCGGTCGTGGCATCTGCCGTCGGCGGCGTTCCTGAAGTGGTGCAGCATCGCGTCAATGGGCTGCTGGTTGCGCCCGGCGACGATCGTGCGCTTGCTGATGCCTGTCTTGAAGTGATGCGCAACCACGAGCTGGCGCTGACGCTCGGTGCGCGCGCACGTCAGACGATCCAGGAGGCCTTCTCTCACGAACGCAGCGGATCGGCGCTGCTCAATGTCTACGAAAGCATCGCGGCCACCGTGCCGCGGCGTGTGGAGCAATCACTGTGAACTCAGCCGACAGCACTTCCTCCGTGCTTGACCACGGATCGGACACTCGTCCCGGCACACTCGCGCTCTTCACGACGCTCGTGCGCTTCGTCACGGTTCGCGCGAAAGAGAAGTTCACCCACCGCGTCGCGCGACTGGCCATGCGACGTCTGCGGAAGGATCCGGCAAAGCTGAGGCGCGCCCTGCAACAGGCGAGACAGGTGCTGATCGTCTGTCACGGCAACATCATTCGAAGCGCGTTTGCGGCACAGCTACTGCAGCAGCTGCTCGGAGCCCGACGACGCGTGCGGATCGCGTCGGCGGGTCTCGAGGCGACGCCCGGACGGCCGCCTCATCCCAACGCGCTTCGCCTCGCACGTCGGCTGCACATCGATCTCAGCCGTCACGCCGCGTCACGCGTCTCGCTCGACGACATCCGGGCGAGCGACGTCGTGTTCGCCGTCGACGTGCCCCAGTTTGCGGCGCTCAGAACGCGGTTTCCCGCCGCTAGCGACAAGATGTTTCCCCTGACGTGCCTCGCGCCATCGACGCCGCTCGAGATAGCGGATCCCATCAACGGCGATGACAGGGCGTTCGAGGTCTGCTTCGCTCACATCATCCGCGCCATCGATCCTATTCGTCGCGCCATTGTCGGATCCGCAACGAGCCGCTGATGCGCACCCTCAAGCACCTGCTCGGTCTGAGCCTCTTCGCCATTCGCCTCGATACGCTACTCATGCGAAACGAGGCGGTCGTCGTCGCGTTTCACCGCGTGCGCGACGACACCGACGTCTCGGATTCGTTGACCGTCGACACCCGCACGTTCGAGTCGTACTGCCGGTTCTTCAAACGCTTTTTCAACGTGGTCCCGCTGCCGAATCTCGTCTCGATGCTCGAGCACGGCCGGCCACCGAATCGCGCGCTGGCGATCACCTTCGACGACGGGTATCGCGACAACTTCATCAACGCGGCTCCGATCCTGGAGCGTTACTCGTTACCTGCGACATTCTTCGTCGTCTCGCGATGGATCGGCACCACCACCGTGCCGTTCTGGGACAGCGCCCGGGGGGTCGACTACCCGTTGATGACATGGGAGGACGTTCGAACGCTCCATCAGCGTGGCTTCGACATCGGCGCGCACACGCGGACGCACGTCGATCTGGGGACGGTGATCGGCAGTCCCGCCCGTGAAGAGATCGAGGGCGCGCGCGAGGATCTGCAGGGAGCGCTCAACGCCCCAATCGAGTCGTTTGCGTATCCATTCGGCGGGCGCGAGCATCTGACGCCGGCGAATCGACAGCTCGTCAAGGCTGCGGGGTTCCGCTGCTGCTGTTCCGGTTTCGGAGGGACGGTGACGCGACGGACTGACCCGTTTCAACTCCCGCGCGTACCGATCTCGACCTGGCACCAGTATCCGTATCAATTCGGGTTTGACGTGGCGCTGGGCAGGAGCGTCGCACCTGCCCCCCGCGAGGAACCGTGCTGCGAAACGTCGGAAGCAACTGGGTACTGACGGTTCTCACCGTGCTGGTGAGTTACCTGTTGACGCCGTTCGTGGTGCACTCGCTCGGACGGGAAGGCTACGGCACCTGGACGCTCGTGAACGCGATGACCGGCTATCTCGGTCTCGTGACGCTGGGCGTTCCGATGGCGTGCATGCGCTTCGTCGCGCAGCACGTGAGCCTCAAGGAATGGACCAAGGCGAACCAGACGATCGGCACCTGCGCGGGGCTCTACCTGATGCTCGGCGGGGCCGCGCTCGTCATCGGTGGCGGGCTGTGGGTCGCCTTCCTCTTCTACGACATCCCGGCGTCGTACCGGGCCGACGCGTATCTCGCCTTCGGCATGATGGTGCTGTATGTCGGGCTGAGCTTCTTCAGCCTGCTGCCCGAAGGCATCATGTTCGCGCACCACGATTTCGTGCCACGGAATCTGGTGCGGATCTCCGGCGTGCTTTTGCGGCTCGGACTGACGTTCGCGTTGCTGCGGTATCGTCCCTCGCTCTCGTCGCTGGCTGCGATTCAGCTGATCGGACTCGCATTCGATTTCTTCACGTCGCTGACGATCATCCGCCTCCGTTACACGAATCTCCGCATTGATCTCCGATTGTTCGACTGGGCCACGCTGCGGCGGGTCCTGTCGTTCAGCCTGTTCGTCCTGCTGATGGCGGCGGGCGCTCGTCTGAGCTTCGAAACCGACGCGCTCGTGATCGGCTCGATGCTCGGTGTCGCCTTCATCCCGGCGTACTCGTTTGCCAACAGCCTGGTCGTCTATCTCGTCGAGTTCATTGTCGGCATCGCCGCAGTGGTCTCGCCGATGGCGACCGCGCTCTCGAGCCAGAGCAGAGACGAGGAACTGCAACGGATGTATCTGAAGTGGTCCAAGGCCGCGCTCTCGATCACGATCGCGGCGGGTCTCTTCCTCATCGTCCTGGGGCCGCGTTTCATCGGCTGGTGGATCGGACCCGAGTACGAGGAGCCCTCGGGCAGCGTCCTCCTGCCGCTGATGCTGTCGTGCTTCGTGTTTCTGCCGGCTCGCGGTGTCGCGGTGCCGATTCTGATGGGGCTGGGCAAGGCGCGCATCCCCACCATCACGTTTCTCGTCGCCGGCGTTGCGAACCTCGTCATGAGCGCGCTGCTCGCGCGGCCGTACGGCCTGTTCGGCGTGGCGATTGGAACCGCGATTCCCAACGCCATCTTCGGGTTGATCGTGATCGCCGAAACCTGTCGCGAGTTGAATCTGTCGATGTTCAGCTATGGGCGCTACGTTCTGCCGCGGGCCACAGTTGGGGCGTTGCCGATGCTGGCGCTGCTCGTCTGGTTCAAAGCGGCGCTCGGCGTCAGCACCTTTGCTGGCCTCGCAACCGCTGGAGCCGCGATGGTGATCGTCTTCGGATTCATCTGGGTGCTGTTCGTCTATCGCGACGATCCGTACGTCGACGTCTGGTCGCCGATCGTCCGTTTCCGCGGGTGGAGCCGCGCGTGAGCACCGCCCCGATCGTCACGACCACGACGGCAGCGCCGCGAACCGATGCGAGGCGTCGCACCGGCCTGACGATCGAGCATCGCGGCGATCTGTCGTGGACGACCGATGATGTGCTCGCGTTCGAGACGCTCATCGAGGCGCGTCCTCACGTCGGCGTGTTTCTGACGCGGGCGTGGCTGTCGGGTCTGTTTGCCGAGCCGCCGGATCGGTGTCAGCCCTCGGTGCTGCTGTTGCGCGAAGCCGGCGTGCTCCGAGGCGTCGTGCCGCTGGCGATCCGCCCGAGGATCACGCATACGCGCGTGTCGCTGCTCGGTGGCGGAGCCGGCTCCGATCGCGTCGATCTGCTGACGGCCCGAGGATACGAAGGGGCCTGCGCGGATCGCGTCATCGAATGGCTCGAGAGCGAGTTTCCCCGCGGCTTCGTGCTCGAACTGCGCGATGTGCCTGGCGATTCGTCGTTGTGGGGAGCGATCGGACGCGTGACCGCCGAGCGGCGGCCCCGGCTCGTGCTCGCGCCTCGCGAAGTCTATGCCCTGCCGTATCTCCCGCTTCAGCCGCCAGGTGGGGCACCTGTGCCGACCGACGTTGAATCGTTGGAGCGCCATCAGCGATGGCTCGAACGGAAGTGTCGCTTGCGCATCGAAATGCTGACGGATGCCGACGATGTGCGTCAGTCGTTTGGAGTGCTCGCGGGCCTGCTGCGCGCTCGCTGGGGCAGCGAGCACTCAGTGCTCGAGAGTTCGCGGGCACAGCGCTTCCATCTGCGGGTGCTCCCGCTGCTGCTGCGCGAAGGCCGTCTGCGCATGGTGCGTCTGCTCGGCGACATGCGGCCGATCGCGGTGTTCTACGGACTCGCGAGTCGGAACGATGTCGGCGTGCAGCGAGCAACGCCAGGCTCGCGTTGGTGGGGCTATTACCTGGCTGGCTACGATCGCGAGTGGGCCGGGAGGATCCACCTCGGGCGGCTTGCGCTCGCGGCCGCGATCGATCTGGCGGTGAAGGAAGGGGCGACCGACTTCGACTTCCTCAAGGGACCCGAACGCGTGAAGTATCTCTGGCCGGTGCGGGAGCGCGTCACCGTGGATGCCGACGTGTATTCACGCGCGCTCGGTCCTCGTCTGACCCGCGCCACCCGCGCGGCACGCACGGCGGTCGCCGCGCTCGTTCGATCGACATGAACGCTCAACTCGACGTCGTCGAGGCGAGGACCTCGGCAGGCATCAGGGGCTTCGTCCCAGGCGACATCCCCCAGGTGGCGCGATTGCACGCGCGTGTGTGGCCCAACCCTGGCTGCACGCTCGATATGTACGAGGACTACTTCCATCGGGTGTTCGTCGACAACCCCGCGGCCGACGAGTCGCTGCCGTCGCTCGTCTCCGAGGACGAGCGCGGTCGAATCGTGGCGTTCATCGGCGTCGTGCCGCGTCGCGTGGTGCTCGGTCAACGCGCCTACCTCGCCGCGTTGTCCTCGCAGTTCATCGTCGAACCAGAGGGGCCCGCAGCCTTCGTGGCCATTCGCATCCTCCGCGCGTATTTCGACGGGCCACAGGACGTGTCGATTGCGGATGAGGCGACCGATGCCGCACGCCGATTGTGGATGGGCCTCGGCGGAACGACCGCGCAGTTTCTCAGCATGTATTGGACCCGCGTGCTGCGGCCCGCACGGTACGCGACGTCACTGTTTCGGGCGCGCCGGCGGTGGGCGTGGTTGGCACGGGTTGCTGCGCCCTGTGCGGTCGCGGCGGACGCAGTCGCCGCCCGTCTCCCGGGAACGCCGTTCGGCCAGTCGAGCGATCCAGTGCCGGTCGACACGCTGACGACCGCGACGGTGACGAACCACTACGACGAGTTCTGCGACCCATCGGGGCTCACGGTGCGGCATGACGAGCGTTCGTTTCAATGGCTGCTGGAGCGAACCGCACGCGTCAGCGTGAATCGCGAGCCGATCAGCGGGGTGGTGACTCGGAGCGGCCAGATGCGCGGATGGTATGTCGCGGCGCTCGACGCTGGCGGGCACTGCGATCTCGTCCATCTTGCTGCCGATCGGACATCTCATCGGGTGGTGCTCGATCACCTGTTTCATCACGCCCGCACCCGTGGAGCGCTCGCGGTCACGGGCCGCATCGATCCACCGTTCATGGAGGCGCTGTCGGACAGCGGTTGTCTCTTCCATCGACGTGGGCCGTGGCTGCTCGTCCGGACGCCCCGTCCCGAGATTCTGCATGCGTTCGAGTCGGGGCACGCCTGCTTCGCCCGCATCGACGGCGAGTGGGCGCTGAGGCTCTCGGCATCGCGCGCGAGAGGAGCCGTTGCATGATCGTGGTCGAAGTCCTTCTGTTGATCGCTGCGCTGGTGCTGATCGTCGTGACCGTCGAGCTGATCAGCCGCGCCTGGTTGAAGCACAGAACCCGGTACTACGTATTCCCTCCAGGACTTCGAATTCGCATCCATCCCGATCGTGAGGTATTTCCGAAACATCCACACACACTGAACTACGTCATCAACAGCGATGGTGAGCGAGGCGACGAGCCCCCGTCCTCGACCGACGGTCTCTACCGCGTGCTGGTCGCGGGCGGGAGTCAGCCGGAAGGCTACTTCCTCGATCAGGACACGACGTGGCCCGCCGTCGTACAGCGCTTGCTTCGGCGGTCCGAGCGCTTCGCGACGCTCGGCGCGTCGACGGTGCACGTCGGCGCCATTGCTCGATCCGGTGTCGGCTCCGAAGGGCTCGATCTGATCTTGAGCCGCATCCTGCCGCAGTATCCGCGCCTGCAGCTCGTCATCATCATGGTCGGCGCGACCGACGTGCTGCGGTGGATCGAGCTCGGAACGCCGGAGGTATTCCCACCGGTCGTCGTCAGCGATGTCTTCCGGTGCCACCCCGAAGGACCGTTCAAGTGGACGCCGCAGTGTCTCGCGATGACAGAGCTGATTCGCCGAGCGCGACGACGATGGCTGCGGCCGGTCAATGTCGACGACCAGGCCGGGCGGTGGATTGGTCGCGCGCGCACGATGCGCGCGCGGGCGACGACGGTACGCGCCGTGATTCGCGATCCCGCGCCGATGCTCGACCACTTCGAGCACCACTTCCGTCGGCTGCTGTTGTCGGCCAAGGCCCACGCCGATCGGGTGCTCGTGGTCCGACAGCCGTGGTTCAACAAGGCGTGTTCACATGACGAGGCCGCGTCGATGTGGCACGGTGGCGTGGGCCAGGCCTGGCGCGAGGCGGTCACGACCTACTACTCGCTCGAGGTCTTCTCGAAATTGATGGGAGCGCTCGACGCGCGCGCGGCCGCGGTGGCGCGGGACATCAACGTCGAGCAGCTCGATCTCATGCCGGTTCTCGAGCAGAGTCTGCGAACGTGCTACGACGGCTTGCACGTCACGATCAGGGGCGCCCGTCAGGTGGCGGACGCCGTCACTGCGGCCATCCTGTGCGAAGAACAGCCTCGCCGCTCGACGCCGGAAGGGCACGTCGTTGTTGGGCGGGATGAGCCGTCGTCGACGCGGGGAGAGCTCAGAGCGTCGTAGGGCTCCCTGACATTCCGTTCAACCAGCCAATCCGGATCTTTCTTCGATGATCCTCAGGCATTCTCATGAGTGACGCCGGGTCGATTCGGGTCGATGCTCTCTCTCATGCAACTCGCGGGTGGCCATCGGCTGCACCGTCGGCGCAGCCCACGACGTCCACACCAGATCGAGAGTGGGATCCCGTACTGATATGCATTGCCGCCTACGTCCTCACGGCCGTTGGCCGCGTGCATGATTTGTTTCCAACGCTGAGCGTCGTCCGACCCGCGATTGTGACGGGTCTCCTCTCGATCATCCTCTTCGCCCTCGACGACCGGCCAATCCGCCGATGGACATGGATCGCCTCGAACACGACCTACTGGCTGATGGCGCTGTTCGCCTGGTCGGTGCTGTCGATACCGGGTGCGGTCGTTCCGGGCCACAGCTTCGACTTCGTTCTGAACGGTTTTATCAAGACGGTGATCATGGTTCCCGTGGTCGCTGGCGTGATCCGCGGTCGTCGCGACGTCGAGCGTATCGCGGGCGTGGTGTTCTGGGCCGCCGCGCTGTACGCGACCGTCGTGCTCGTGCGCTTCGACGTGGGGGAGGGCAGCAACTGGCGGCTGGGGCACCTCTACTACTACGACGCGAACGATTTCGCGACGTTTGCCGTCGCCGCCATGCCCATCGGTGTCTACCTCGCGTATCGGTCGCGATCGTGGTTCCTGCGCTTCATGACGGTCGGCGGTCTGGTCGCCATCAGCGCCGCGTTCGCCCGATCGGGATCGCGCGGCGGCTTCCTCGCCCTCCTCGCGACCGGGCTCTTCCTCATGTTCAGCTTCCGTGGCATCTCCATCGCCAAGCGCGTCGCGGCGCTCGCGGTCGTCGGCGGGGTGCTGCTGGTCGCCGCGACCGATCGGTACTGGACGCAAATGGGCACGATTCTGTCCGACACCGATTACAACCAGACGGAAGAGACCGGTCGGTTGCAGATCTGGCAGCGGGGTGTGGTGTACGTCGCTCAGCATCCGGTGCTGGGCGTGGGGGCCGATAACTTTCAAGCGGCAGAGGGCCTGCTGTCGCCCATGGCGACTCGGCAGCAGTACGGCGTCGGTGTGAAATGGAGCGCGCCGCACAACAGCTTCCTTCAGGTGTGTGCCGAACTGGGGATACCGGGGCTGGTGTTCTTCCTCGGCATGCTTGCCAGCGCGTTCCGGTCGCTCAAGCGTCCGCCGCGTACCCTGCGTGATCGGGCAGGCCGTCCTCCCGTGCCTCTGGCGCTGAAGACGGCGCTCAGCGCATCGCTCTTCGGATTCATCGTCGGTTCCTTCTTCCTCTCGCTCGCGTATACCGAGCTCTTATACACACTCATCGCGCTGTCCATTGGCGTGGGCAAGATCGAGCGTCGGTTCCGTCGCTCCCTGGTTGTCACGTGATACACCTCGAGCGGGTCGGTGCCGCACTCTACTACCGCGGTCTCCGGGCCGTCGGCGCAACCTGTCTTCGACGGCTCACCACGAACGCCGGACTAATCCTCTGCTACCACAACGTGGTGTGGCGCGACGACGATCAGATTGGCGATCCGGAGCTCCACATCCCGCTGGAACGATTCGAGTGGCAGGTCCGATGGCTCATCGATCACTACGACGTGATCTCGTTGTCCGCGTTCGTCGATCGACTCATTGACGGCGGGTCGCTCAACGAGACCGCCGTCATCACGTTCGATGACGGCTACGCCGGCGTGTTCGACTACGCCGTGCCGCTGCTCGACGACCTCGACGTGCCTGCGACCGTGTTCGTGATCGCGGACGCACCCGGACGATCGATGGGGTTCTGGTGGGATCGTCCTGAGGTCGTTTCGTGTCATGGGAGAGGCCGCGACCGCTGGCTGACGGATCTCCACGGCGACGGAGGGGCGATCCTCAGGCAGATGAAGGGGGCGCGCAGTCCGGATCTGCCCGCGTCGTTCTGGCCGGCCGAGTGGTTCGAGATCCGAAGCGCCATCCGCGGTCAGATCGACATCGGTGTGCACTCGGCGACGCATCGCGCGCTGACGACGCTGACCGACGACGAGCTCGAAAGCGAGATCGAGACCAGCCGGCTGATCGTGCAGCGGGCGACAGGCGTCACCCCGGCGTTCTTTGCCTATCCCTATGGTCTGTGGGACCGGCGCGTGCGGGCGGCGGTGCGCGCCGCCGGATATCGCGCGTCGTTGGGGCTCGGGTCCGGTTTGAACGACGCCACCGCCGACCCGTGGACCTTGCAGCGGGTCAATGTGCACGGCGCCGCATCCGACGCCGCGTTCGAGGCGTGGAGCGCGGGCTTTCAAGCGTGGAGGGCGTGATGAGGGGTGCCTCGGACGCCCTCGGCGAAGGCCGCGTCGCGCAGTTGATCGGCTCCGACGGACCCGGCGGCGCCGAGCGTGTCGTTGTTGAGGTGGCGACTGCGCTGCAGGCGTCGGGCATCGATACCGTGGTGTTTGTCCCGAAGCACGGCGAAGGGTGGCTGGAACGGCAGCTCGCGGGTTCGGGCGTCCCGGTGGAGCATTACCATCTCGAGCGGCCACTTTCGCCGGCCTCCGCGCGCGCGTTGGCCGACACGTTCCGACGCCACCGCGTGACCGTGGCCCACGGTCACGAGTTCTCGATGGGCGTCTACGGCGCATGGGCGTCGTGGCTGGTCGGCGTTCCGCACGTCATGACGATGCATGGCGGGCGCTATTACGCCGAACGGCTTCGCCGGCGGTTGGCACTGCGCGCCGCCGTGTCCGTGAGTGCGCAGGCGGTCGCGGTGTCGACGACCTGTGCGCGCGACTTGAGCCGCACCCTCGGTATCAGACGCTCGCGCATCCGCATGATTCCCAACGGCGTCCGGTTCGTGCCGGCGCAGCGCGTGACGCTGCGGAGCGAGCTGCAGCTCGGCGCGGCCGATCGCCTCGTCGTTTCGCTGGGCAGCCTCTATCCGGTCAAGGGTCACGTCCATCTGATCGATGCGGTCGCGCGACTCCGCGATCGTCATCCGAAGCTGCACGTCGCCATCGGCGGACGCGGCGACCAGGCGGACAGCCTCGTCGCGCGCGCAGCGGCGCACGGTATCCAGGACCGGGTGCACCTGCTGGGGCTGCGATCGGACGTGGAAGGCGTGCTGGCGGCGGCCGACGTATTCGCGCTGCCGTCGCTCTCGGAAGCGATGCCGCTCGCACTGCTCGAGGCGATGTTCGCAGGCTGCCCGATCGTGGCGAGCGATGTGGGCGATGTCGGCATCGCGCTCGATCGTGGAAGCGCAGGCCTGCTCGTGCGCCCCGGCGATGCCGAGTCGCTGGCGGCGGCGATCGATTGTCTCCTCTCGAACGCGGCCCAGGCCCACGCGTTCGGCGAACGCGCCGAGCGGCGCGCGCGCGCCGAGTACGACTTATCGCGGATGGTCGATCGGTACGTCGATGTCTATCGATCCGCACTCGGAACACAGCAATGATCGAACAGGTTTCCTTCCCCCACGGCTCCCAACGAACGGCGCTCTGGATCACATGGGAACGTCACCGACGCACGCTCGAGCTGTGCCAGTCGCTGTCGATCGAGCTCTGCGAGCTCACCTCGCCGCGCTCGCGGGTTGTGCGCTATATCGTGCTGCTCACGCGCACCACCATCTGCCTGCTCCGACGTCGTCCCGCGCTGGTCGTAGTGCAGTGCCCGTCTGTCGTGCTCGGACTGTGGGTGGCGCTGCTGAAACCGCTGCTGCGATTTTCGCTGGTGGCCGACTTGCACAACGAAGCAGTACGGCCGTTCAACTACTCGAGCTCGATATACGAATCGATGCTCGCGTTCATTCACGTCACGGCCGATCTGTGTCTGGTCAGCAACGAACACCTCATCGCGGCGGTGGAGCAATCGGGCGGCAAGGCCTTCGTGCTTCCCGACAAGCTGCCCGACCTACGGCCACGTGCGACGGTGCCCGCCAGTCCCACCCGGAGCGTCGTCTTCGTGTGCACCTACGCGCCTGACGAACCGTTCCGCGAGGTGATCGAGGCCGCGGGCGGGATCGACTCGACCGTGACCGTGTTCGTCACTGGCAGCTACCGTCGCGTCGAGCCACTCCATCCGCCGGACAATGTGTATTTGACGGGCTTCGTCTCCGAACGAGACTACCTTGCGCTCCTCCAGATGGCCGACGTGATCGTCGACCTGACCTCCATCGATGACTGCCTCGTATGCGGCGCGTACGAGGCGGTTGCTCTGGGCAAGCCGCTCGTGACGTCCGACACCGCCGCGCTCCGCGAGTACTTCAACCGCGGGACGGTGTACACCAAGCACGACAGCCACTCACTTGCGGCCGCCATCTCCTACGCACTCGAGCATTCGGATGAACTGGCAGCCGAGATGCGAACGCTGCGCGTCGAACTGGCCCGCGACTGGGTCCGTCAACGCGACGCGCTTCGACGGCTGCTGCAGCTCGATGAGGCGGGCCAGACCGCCAAGGATCTCATCCCGCTGCCGATGCGGCACTAGTCTGCTCGGGTTCCACCCGGTCTGTTCTCTGCGGATTCCCTACCCCACGGCTGTTCGTTCCCATCACTCACCATGTGGAAACGGTTTGTTCACCAACTTCGCTGCCCTGTATCCGGAGAACCACTGACGCTCGTCCCTTTTCAGGAGGCTGATGCCCTGGTCACTGACCAGATGGCGGCGGCCGCCGAGGCCGCAGGATACTCGCGCTCGACGCGTGAGTTCGCGCGGCGCGTCGACACCGGTGTGCTGCTCGCACCCTCGGCCGGGTTGGCGTATCCGATCGCTCGCGGCGTACCGCTGATGCTTCCGTACGAGACACCACTGCACGCGCAGTTCGCCCGCGATTTCTCAGCAGATCTCTCGAAGCTCCGACCTCGCTACCGTTTCCCTTCCTGTTGTCCGCGACCGGGCGAGCGTGCACTGCTGCGATCGTTCAGCCGCGAATGGGCTGGCTATCGCTATGACGGCGTCATCTGGGATGTCAGCTGGGAGGACAACGATCGGAGGCTGATCGCCGAACTGGGCCTGCGACAGCTGCCTGACGTGCCGCAAAACCTGCTCGAGGTGGGTTGCGGGATCGGACTGACGACCGCACAGGCGCAACGACATCTCAAGGGAGATGCGGTCGGTGTGGATCTGAGCCTTCCGGTCGTGGGTGCCGCCGAACACTTCCGCGGACACCCGCTGCTCCATTTCGTCCAGGCATCGGCGTTCTATCTGCCCTTCGAGGCCGGTGCCTTCGACGTGATCTACTCGCGCGGCGTGCTGCATCACACCTATTCGACACGCGAGGCGCTCATGACCGTCGCGAAGCACTGCCGCCCGGGTGGACGTTTCTATCTCTGGGTTCTCGGGCGTGAGTCGGTCAACGACACGGCGTTTCGACGGCTCGCATATGCGGCCGAGTTCGCCCTCCGGCCGATCCTGAGTCGCGCGCCAGGCTTCATCAGTACCGCGATGCTTGCACCAATCGCGCTCGGGTACGTCGGATTCAATCGGTGGCGACGCCGCTCGAACCCCAGCGTCCAGAGCTTCACCTTCCGACGTGCGCTGCATTCGGCGCGCGATCGTTTCACACCAAGATACGCCCATCGCCAGGACGCGGAGGAGGTGGTGGCGTGGTTTCGTGAGGCTGGCTTCGAGGGGATCGAGGTCGTCGATTGGCGGGAGATTCCCAGCGCCGATCAGGATGACTACCGGCGTAACACCGGTGTTCGCGGCGCGCGTCCCGCCGTGAGATCGGTCAGTGCGCAAGTGGCGCGCACGTCCTGATGCGGGTGCCGAGGAAGACACCTGGATGAGTCTCGAATCGACATTGCTCGTTCTCGTCGCGGTAGGTATGAGCGCTGCCGTGTACGCGTATGTGGGCTTTCCCATGCTTGCGGCGCTGCTCGGTGGCGTGTGCACGCGACGACGCGCCATCATCGATCGACGTAACGAGCGCCGCAAGGTGACGGTGGTGATCTCGGCGTACAACGAGGAGCGTAGTCTCGACACGAAGATTCGCAACGTGCTCGAGACCGACTACCCGCACGACCGGCTCCAGGTGCTGGTCGTGTCGGACGCGTCCACGGATCGGACCGACGAGATCGCGCGGTCGTTCCATGACGGCGGTGTGCGGCTCATCGTCCAGCCCACCCGCCGGGGAAAGTCGCTCGGGCTGAACGATGCGGTCGAA
>DATFRP010000047.1:0-3583 GCA_035263125.1 Vicinamibacterales bacterium | reverse complement strand
TCGAATGGGTCCTTCTTCGCGGCGGCGGCGAGCTCGTCGATGAACGCTTCGACAACGAAGCCCTGGAACGAGGCGCCGACCGATCGCCAGAATCCGAACGGGATGCCCGGATCGTGTTCGATGTACTCGATGCGGATGTTCGGAATGGTGTACGGCAGGTTGGCCGACCCATCAACCGAGATGAAGTCGACGCCGTTGGGCGGCAGCCCGCCGATGCGCTTCATCAGCGACTGCTGCACCAACCGCTGCATGAACACCGTGGGTTTGCCCGATGCGTCGACCGCGCCCCACATGCGCGCGTAGCTCACCGGCCGGTAGTAGTCGTGCTGCATGTCGTCTTCGCGCGACCACACGACCTTCACGGGCTTGCCGATCGCCTTCGACGTCTCGACGGCATCGGTCACGAAGTCGCCTTCACCGCGCCGGCCAAATCCACCGCCCATGTAGGTGACATGAACCTTCACCTTGTCCGCGGGCAGCCCCGACGCCGCCACGGCTGCCTGATGCGAGGCGGTCTGTCCCTGCGTCGGCACATAGACGTCGCACCGATCGGCGCCTACGTCGGCGGTGCAGTTCATCGGCTCCATGCACGCGTGGGCGAGGAACGGCGCTTCGAACGTGCGTTCGAATCCCTTGTCGGTCTTCAGCGCCGCTTCGGTGTTGCCGTCGTTGCGCGCCACCTTGCCCGGCTGCTGCGCGAGATCGACCTGCTTCTTGAGGATGTCGGCACTCGTGAGCTTCGCGAGCGCACCCTCCTCCCAGGTGACCTCGAGCGCCTGCGCGCCTTTCGACGCCGACCAGTAGTTGTCGGCAACGACCGCAATGCCGGTGCTGATCTGCACGACGTTCTTCACGCCCGGCACGGCCTTGGCCTTGTCGGCATTGAACGAGGCGACCTTGCCGCCGAACACCGGACAGCGCACGACACGCGCCGTGAGCAGTCCCGGCAGCTTGGTGTCGATGCCGAATCCGGCCGTGCCGTTCACCTTCTCAGGGATATCGAGCCGCGGCAGCGACTGACCGAGCACCTTGAAGGTCTTGGGATCTTTGAGCGTCACCGTCTTCGGCACAGGCAGCGCGGCGGCTTTGTCGACGAGCGCGCCGTAACTGAGCTTGCGGCCGCTGGCCTGATGGAAGACGACCCCCTTGTCCGTGGTGCAGCTGTCCTCCGGGACGCCCCATGTCTGCGCTGCAGCGGTCACGAGCATCGAGCGTGCTGCGGCACCTGATTCGCGCAGGACCTTCCACATCCCACGCACGCTATTGCTGCCGGCGGTGAGCTGCTGGCCGCCGAAGTTCGGATTGCCGTATTTCGGATCCGCGCCGGCCCATTCGGTCTTGATCTTCTTCCAGTCGAAATCGAGCTCCTCGGCGACGAGCATCGGCATCGACGTCATCACGCCCTGGCCCATTTCGAGCATCGTGAGCATGATGCGCACGCTGTCGTCCGCGTTGACCTTGATCCAGACGTTTGGTTCGAAGGTGCCTGCGGCGGTGAGCACCGCGGCGCCGCGAATCGGCAGGTACGCGCCGATCATGAATCCGCCGCCCGCGGCGGTTGCGGTCTTGAGGAAGGTGCGGCGGGAGAGGCTGGCTGATCGTGTCATGAGTCGCCTCCTCGCTTACGCGCGCGCCGCGCGATGAATCGCGCGCTTGATGCGTTGATAGGTGCCGCAGCGGCAGATGTTGCCTGCCATCGCGGTGTCGATCTGCGCGTCCGTCGGCTTCGGCGTCTTGGCAAGGAGCGCTGCTGCCGACATGATCTGCCCGGACTGACAGTAGCCGCACTGCGGCACCTGTTCGGCAACCCACGCGGCCTGCAGCGGATGATTCGAGTTCGGCGAGAGCCCTTCGATCGTCGTGATCTTCTTGCCGACTGCCGCCGACGCCGCCGTGAGGCACGCGCGCGTTGCGACACCATCGAGGTGCACGGTGCAGGCGCCGCACTGCCCGAGGCCGCAGCCGAACTTCGTGCCAGTCAGCCCGAGCGTGTCGCGCAGGACCCAGAGCAGCGGCATATCGGGGCTGACGTCGACGTCACGCCGAGTCCCGTTCACATCTAGAGAAATCATGGGTTCATTATCACCCCTTCACAACGTTTTCAGATACTCGAGCAGGTCCTCGCGCTGGTCCGCCGTGAGCTGCCGACCGTAAACGTGGCCGACGTTGCTGTTGCCCTTCAACCCGGTGTCGTAGAGCACACCCTCGTGCTCGGCGTCGGGGCCGCTGCTGACAAAGCCGACGTTGTTCCAGTCGTAGACATCGTAGGCGCGATAGAACCTGGATGGGCGTTGCTCGGGGAAGAGCAGGGCTCGCAGTGTCGGCACCGAACCGTTATGGAGATAGGGCGCTCTCAGCCACAGCCCGTCGAGCGGCATGTTCGCGTAGCCGTCGGTCTTGCGGAAATGCGAGAAGCGCCAGGGATACCCGTCGCCCAGGGTGTTCATCCTCGCGGCGAGCTCGGGGGTGAACGATCGCACGCGTTCGGGATCGGTGCCGACGAGCGCCTGCCGCGTCACCTGACCGATCTCTTTCGAGCCGAGCTCGTGGCAGGACGCGCATTCAACGGAGTACACGACGCGGCCTCGAGCGGCGCGCATGGGATCGATTCGTTCGGCCGGAAACGACGGAGGCTTGAGGTCCATGATCCAGTCCTCGATGCGCTTGAGCGCGGCGACGTCGAGCGAGGCAGGCGTCGCGCCGGCGCCGATAGCCGCGCTCTTGTTTCGCTCCTCGACCAGGTTGTTGTTGCCGTCCCAGTGCAGCCAGAGGCTGCGGCGGACGCGCTGATTCCACAGCGATGGGAGGTCGACGGTGCCGACGGTGTCATCGGCGCCCATGTCGAACTTGAACATCACCTTGTAGGGATTGAACGTATCGACCCGTCCTGGTCCCTGCGGCGGCCGCTTGTCGAACCAGGCGTTGTCGCGCGCCCCGTCGAGGATGCCGTCTCGCGTGCGACGGACGGCGAGGAGGCGATATCCGATCCGATCGAAGAACCCGAAGTCGGGATTGATCCGCTGGATCGCCGCGATCAACGTGTCGGACGTGAAGCGCGGGTCCTGCGCGCACGCGGTCAGGAAGCGGAGATACGCCTGCAGGTCCATGCCGTGCGACGGCATACCGAGCACGACGCGGCGGGGCGCACCCGGCGCGGCGCGCATGGTTCCAGCGTGACACGTGGCGCAGTTCAGCCCGACGACGTCGGCGAGGCCGTTCTTGGTATGGGTCGTCCCGATCGGATGATCGCGATCCTTCGATTCGTAGACGAATCCGAGCTTCTCCCACCCCTGACCCGGCCGATTCGGGAGCTTGTCGGCAAACACGATCGGCAGCACGCGCCAGATCCAGTACGGCACGCCGGCGCGCGCTTCGGTGCCGATCACGCCGTACTTGAAATGCTCGACGATGTCGCTGGGCTGCTCGGGTCCTCCGCCGCACTGCACCATCGTCACACTGAGCGCGAAGATCGCGCATGCTGCCTTGATCGTTCGTCTCATCGTGATTTCCGTCGTAGGGGCCGCCTTCAGGCGGCCCAGGCCCGGGCCGGCTAAAGCCGGCCCCCACGAGTGTTAAGCAACAG
>DATFRP010000046.1:0-42016 GCA_035263125.1 Vicinamibacterales bacterium | reverse complement strand
CAGAACGGGCACTTGTCCGACCGTGCGTGCAATGGCTTGCGGCAATGCCAACAGAAGCGTGATTGCGGCGTATCCTCGCGTGCCTTGAGACGCGACTGGATCTCGGCGACGTGCTCGTCGGCGGTTGCGGCGGTGGCGCTGACGCGACGCACCGCCCGGCGCGGCGCCGGTTCGCGCGCGGCCAGGATGTCGTTCAGCAGGTCCGAGGCCCGCTGGTAGCGGACCGTCAACTCGGGCGCCATCGCCTGGAGGACGATGTCGTTGATCGACCGGGGAACCCTCGGGTTCTTGATCCGCGGCGCCGTGAGGAGCTCGCCGCGTTCGAGTCGCGCCAGATCGGCCGGCGCTGGGGTGTCGTAAGGGAGCGATCCGGTCAGCATCTGATACATCGTCACGCCCACCGAGTAGACGTCGCTGGCGAAGACGGCTTTTCCGTGAAACTGCTCGGGCGCCATATACGGCGGGCTGCCGATGACCGTCGTCCCGTGCGCCGCGATCTCGAGAAAGCGCGAGGTGCCGAAGTCGGTGACCTTCAGGATGCCGGACTCGGAAACGAGCATGTTGCCCGGCCGCAGATCGCGATGCAGCACCCCCGCACGATGCGCGTGATCCACGGCGTTGCACATCTGACAGCTGAAATCGAGCGCGCGCGTGATCTCGAGCGGTCCTTCACGCATGATCAGGTGCTCGAGCGTCTCGCCCTGGACGTACTCCATCACGATGAAGAACACATCCTCCTGCTTCTCCGCCGTCAGCACGGTGACGATGTTGGGATGGCTCATCGAGGCAAGCAGGCGAGGTTCCTTGACGAGCTCGCTGAAATCGAGGTTCTGCTTGTGCGGAACCTTGACTGCGACTTTCTTGTCGATCCAGGTGTCTTCTGCGAGGTAGACGGTGCCGAACCCGCCACTGCCCAACGCCGACAGGATGCGGTACTTGCCGATCAGTTGACCGCGAAAAAACATCGAGGGTGACGGGAGTATAGCAGGCAAACGGACACAGGTCGGTGCGATCCTGACGACAGTTGGTGCGATCGGGGATGCTGTCGGTGCGAGTCTGAGTTCGGTCGGTGCGGCAGCGCACACGAGCTTGCACGACGATCGGGATGCGCGCGATAGTGCGTGGCGTCATCAGGAGGTTTGCAATGCCGAACGCACGTAGAACGATGCTTGCCCTCGTCGTCTTCATCGCCGGAGCGATCGGTCTCACTCATACGATGCTCGACGCACAAGCGCCGACCGCGGGGTATGTCGCCGTGGGCGATTCGATCGAATTCGGGCTGGGTGACGATCTGACCGCCGACGGCATTGGCTACGTGGAACCGTTTGGCGCGTTTCTGTCGGTGGTGCTCGGTCAGCCCGTGCAGCTGCAGAACTTCAGTTTTCCTGGTGCTGAAACGCGCGACATCCGGCAGCAGCAGCTTCCGCTCGCCGTGGCAGCTGTGAAGGCGCATCGGCCGGTCGTCGTGTCGTGGGGAGGCGGTGGCAATGACATCGGGCGTGTGTTGCTGACCCCGCAGATGGCGACATGTATACGCACGCCGTCGTGTCTCGGTCGCTTCAATGGGCTGTGGAACGAGGCGGAAGCCGCGATCGATCGGACGATTGCCGCGTTGCGTGAGGCAGCCGGGCCAGGCGCCCGCATTCTGATGCGAACGCAGTACAACGCGGTCGCGAAGAGCGGCTGTGCTCCTCCCGAACTAGTCGCCCTGGGCAATGCCGTACTCGAAGGCGCGCCAGGAACGGTGCTCGATCAAGGTCTGAACGATCGCATCAGGGGGATTGCCGGCAAGTACAAGGCCACCCTCGTGGATCTCTTCGTGCCGTTTGCCCTCAACCCGAACCTCTTCGTGGCCGCGGATTGCATCCATCCGAGCGGCGCGGGATATCACACGATCGAAACGCTGTTCGAGGCAGCCTACGTCGCGGGTCCATAGGTGGATCGGTGTCAGTGCGATCCTGACGATAGTCGGTGCGAGCGGGCTGACGCGGTCGGTGCGATTGGGAATGGTGTCGGTGCGATTGCTGTCCGGGGTCAGAACTCTTTCCACGCGGTGAAGAGCGCCGCCAGAGCGACGACTGCCATGACGTCGGCGCGCAGTGTGCGTCCCCCAAGCGTCACAACACGGCATGCCTGTATCCCAGCCTGGACCTCCTCCGGCGTCCAACCGCCTTCGGGGCCGATGATGATCGTGGCTTCCGGAGGTGGCTCGAGATCGAGCGCGCTGAGCGGCAGCACGTCCTGTGATACGCCAGGTTCGGCAAACATCAGCACGGTGGCTCGCAGCGCCAGCGGTGCAAGGGTTGGCGCCAACGCGTCGAACGTCACCGGCTCCAGAATGCGTGGCACCACGGCGCGGCCGCACTGCTTGGTCGACGCGATGGCAATCCGCTCCCATCGTTCCCGTCTTCGCGCACGCTCGAGAGTGGCCAGGCTGACTTCTGCCCTCGTTGTGATCACGGGCTGAATCGCGACAACCCCCATCATCACTGCGTCGCGGATGACGTCGTCCATCTTGTCGCCCTTGAGCACCGCCTGGGCCAGCGTCATCGCGACGTTCGCCTCCGGCGCGGCGTGTCGGCGTGTGCCAACGAGGACGCAGGCTTTGTCCCTGGTGGTTTTCTCCACCGTGGCATCGAACTCATCGCCGCGCCCGTTGAACACGCGGACGCTCGCGCCGGTGGAGAGGCGCAATACCCGTATCAGATGCTGCGCCTCGTCGGTCGGCAGCGCGACGAGCTCGCCCTCTCCCCGCGCATCTGGTGCGTAGAACCGTGCGGGCACGAGCGAATTATAGGAGCGCCTTTCCGGCGAGCCGTAGGTCAAAGGTCAAGAGTCAAAGGTCAAAGGTAAGGTGAAATGTGGCAAGTGTAGGTCGCAAGGTGTAGGTTGCAACGCTACGAGGCCGGCCTGACATGCGGGAACGACGACCTTGCACTCGTACCTGGCACCTTGACCTTTGCCCTGACTTTTGACCTTTGACGTTTGACCTTTGACCTATCGAGTGGTGGCGGCCGCGACTCATGCCGCATGTGCCTCCGCGCGCGCTCCCGTTTCATCCGATCGGAACAGCAAGGCAAACAGAATCAGTACCAACGCCGCGCCGGCTGCCGGCACGAGCCAGATGCGGTTCCACGCGTGGCCGCCGCTCGTAGCGAATGCATCGACCACGCGACCTGATGCCCAGGAGCCGAGGAACCAGCCGACGCCGAGCGTGACGAACGCGATCAGACCCTGCGCGGCAGCGCGCACTTCGATCGGCGCCTTCTTGTCGACGTAGATCTGGCCGGTCACGAAAAAGAAGTCGTAGCAGACGCCGTGGAGCAGGATGCCGGCGTACAGCATCCACATGAGGTTCGAGCTGTTTCCGTACGCGAAGAACAGATAGCGCGTGGCCCATGCCGCCATGCCGACGAGCAGCATGATTTTGACGCCGAGTCGTTTGAAACACCACGGCATCACGAGCATGAAGCCGATCTCCGACATCTGTCCAAGGGTCATCTTCCGGGCGGCGCCCTCGACCATCAGCTCGTTCAGGAACAGATTGGCGAACGCGTAGTAGAACTGCAGCGGGATGCAGACGAGAAACGATCCGAGGACGAACACGGCAAACGATCGATCGCGCAGCAGCCGCAGCGCATCGAGGCCGAGGATGTCTGAGAACGTTGCACGCCGGCCGCCTTTGGGCGGCGTATGCGGAAGGGCGAAGCAGAACAGACCGAGTGCGATCGACGCACCCGCGGCGATGCGCATCGGCATCGCCGTGGCTTCGAGCCCGAACGAGCCGATGATCACGCCCTGGACGATCCACCCGATCGTGCCGAGGACGCGAATCGGCGGGAACTCGCGCCCTGGATCGCGCATCTGGTGAAACGACAGCGAGTTGCTGAGCGCGAGCGTCGGCATGTAGCACAGCGCGTAGGCAATCAGCACCACGTAGAACGGCCCGAACGCGCGCATCGTCGAGGCGTAGAGCAGAATCGCGCCGCCGGCCAGATGCAGCGCTGCGAGGATGCGCTCGCTGGCGAGAAACCGATCGGCGATCATGCCGACGAAGAACGGCGAGATGATCGCCGCGAGGCCGGTGGTTCCGGCGGCGAGCCCGATCTGTTCGCCAGAGAAGCCCAGCGTCTGACCGAGCCACGTGCCCAGTGTGACCGACCACGCCCCCCAGACGAAGTACTGAAGGAACATGAGGGTCGAGAGCTTCAGTCGAATCGTCAGCGACATGATCGTCAGCGCTATGCGAGCGCGCGCTTGGCGTACTCGAAACAGGTTTTCACTTCTTCGACCGCCCCCGCCGTGCCACGGTGCTCGTACTCGACGTACGCGCGAATTGGATACTTCTCGCGCTTCAACAGCTGGAGCACTTCCGTGATGGGCGTGTCGCCCATGCCCCACGGCACGTTGTCGCCCTGATTCTTCTTCCGGTCCTTGAGGTGCAGGTTGGTGATGCGGTCGTGATGCTCGCGGATGTATGCAACCGCGTCGTAATTGGCCGCCGTGAAGTGGCCGATGTCGAGGTTGATCCTGAAGTACTTCGACAGTCCAAGCGCGGCGGCCAGGCTCTCCGTCGTCGCAAACTCGTTCGGGTTGTTCACCTGCGAGTGGTTGTGCATCGCGACGACCAGCTTGTGCTTCTCGGCAAACGGGACCATCCGTTTGGCCGCATCGAGCGTCGCCGACGCCGTGATGATCTCGGCGCCGAGTGCCTTCGTGATGTCGAAGCCGCGATCGATCTCTTCGTCGGTGAAGCTGCCGTTCGGGCTGTAGTTGTAGGCGTAGACGGTGATGCCCGCTGACTTGAACTTCTTCCCGATCGCCTGGAAGTGATCGAGTGGCGTCTTGAGACGCCAGCTACGCAGCTCCTCGCGCGCTTTCTGTGCCTCTTCGGGTGATGGCCGGCCACGCCCGGACGTCGAAGCGGGTTCAATCTGCGGCGCGAACAGTTCGCATTCGCCCAAGCCGCACTCCTGCATTGCTTTGATGACCGGATCCACAGCATCACCGCCGGGCGTGCGTGGCAGCTCGCGGAACGAATACGTCTGCACGCCAAGCCGCACGCCGGCGACTGTCTGTGCGCGAGCCATCGCTGGAAGCGTCAGGCCCGCCAGTGCCATCAATCCGAATTCACGTCGCGAGTACATGGACATCTCCTAGTACAAAGCAAACGAGAACAGCGTATCCCCCGCGGCGACGAGGACGTGTTGCCTGCCGTTGACCAGATATGTTTCCGGCGCGTTCGAGACGTTTCCGATCCGCGAGTGCCACAGAGGGTTGCCGTTTGCCGGATCGAACGCGACGAAGTTGCCGGAGACATCGCCGCCAAAGAGCAGGCGTCCCGCCGTCACCAGCAGCCCCGGGCCGCCACGCCCATCGCCCGGCGCCGTGCGGAACTGGTGCTTCCACACCGTCTTGCCGGTCTTGTAATCGATCGCCGCGATGTAACTGCCGACCGCGCCGACGCCGACCTCCTCCTTGCCGCCCAGGCCCATCGCTCCTCGTGGATCGAGCTCGGTCAGGTAATACATTGCGTAGTTCTCGGCCAGTGGCACGTAGAGCAGTCCGGTGTCGGGGCTGTAAGCCTGCGGCGGCCAGTTCGTGGCACCGCTGTTGTTCGACGAGACGAGCGCGCCGCCGACATGGTGGTCTTTCGCCGGATCGCGTACGGGCTGGCCCTTGCCGTTCATCCCCTTGGCCCAGTTCACGGTGTTCGAGAACTGACTGCTTACGATGCGCTCACCGGTGCGGCGATCGATCGTGAAGTAGTAGCCGTTGCGGCTCGCGGTCACGACCAGCTTGCGGGGCTGACCGTTGATCACGCCATCGACGAGGATGGGCGTCTGCGCGGAATCCCAATCGTGCATCTCGTGCGGCGACGTCTGGTAGTACCACGCCATCTTGCCGGTATCGACGTTGACGGCGACGATCGCGCAGGTGAAGAGGTTATCGCCATCGCCACGCGGAGCCGAAATGTAGGCAGGCGTCGGATTCCCGGTGCCGAAGATATAGAGACGCTGCTCGCGATCGTAGGCGCCCGGCAGCCAGGGGTGACCGCCGCCATTGCGCGCGGCATCGAGGTCTTTCCAGGTCTCGAGTCCAGGCTCGCCCGGGTTCATCGGCACGGTGTAGAACTTCCATTGCAACGCACCGGTCTCCGGCTCGAACGACTGCAGGAATCCTGGCGAATCGAGATCGTTGCCGGTCCCGACGATCACGTGGTTCTCGATCACGACCGGCGCCGACGTGAGGAAGTACTGCTGATTGAAGTTCGCGATCTCTTTGGACCAGCGTTCCGCGCCCGTCCGTGCATCGAGCGATACGAGGTAGTCGTCCGGCGTCACGAAGAAGAGGTAGTTCCGCCACATCGCCGCACCGCGGTTACCGATGTGGGTGCCGCCGCGCGTTCGCCAGAAGTAGCGCCACAGCAGATGACCATCATGCGCGTCGAGTGCCCACACGTTGTCGGGTGCCGTGACATAGAGGACGTCGTTGACCGAGAGGATGGCGCCCTTGACCGTCGTCGCGCCGACGAACTCGTTGTCGCCAACGCCTCCGACGATCGTCTGCGGCTGAATCGGCCCGAACGGTGCAGCTACGTTGGGACCAGCCGGCCCCGCCACCAGCCGCGTCGTCCAGGCGAGCGTGAGGTTCTTGACGTTCGACTGGTTGATCTGCGTCAGCGCGCTATAACGCCGGCCGGTGTAGTCGCCCGAGTAGGTGGGCCACGAATCGGACAGCGGTTTCAGGATCGTGGCCGGGTCGAGCCCGGTCTGCTGCGCGCTGACCAGAACCGTCGCCAAGCCAAGCACGATGATCGTAGGGGCCGCCTTCAGGCGGCCCTTCACCATCCTCATTTCAGTGTCACCAGGTACGCGGTGATGTTGTGAATATCCGCATCGCGGTACTTCCGCAGGAGATCGCGATGCGGCTGCAGCGGATCGCGTATCTGCACCTTGACGCCCCCGGTCACACGAATCGTGCGGCGTGTGCCGTCGGCGGTGCGCAACGCCACCACGAAATCGTCGGCGCGTTCGAGCTCGCCTTCGATCGTCTGACCGTTCGCGAGCGTGACCGCCGCCTTCGGGGGCTTCGGCGGTGCCGGCGGCGGCCCGCCTCGTCCCGCGGTGCTTCCCGGCATCAGCCAGCCTTGCTGCAGCGTGCGAGGGTCCGGCATCTTCGACGCGAAGACTTTCAAGTCGCCGCTCGCCGAATGACACGACGCGCACGTTTCGTTGAAGTACTTCTCGCCCGCACGGACGTCGCCGACGAGAATCGATTCGGGACGGTTGCGAGACGCGTCGTATCCGTTGATGCGGAAGGTATGCAGGAAGGTGGCGATGTCGGCGATCTGATCGTTGGACATGCCGAACTTCGGCATCCCGCGATCGGTCCGCCCATTCTGCACGACCGGGCCGATCAGCTCGCCGTTCTGATCGTCGAGCACGACCGACGAGCGGAGCAGGCTCGGTCCACCATCGCCACCGCGCGCATCGGCTCCATGACAGAAGGCGCAGTTCGTGCTGAACGCGGCACGGCCGCGTTCGATCGCCGCGGGATCGCCAGGTGCACGAACCGGATACGAGCCGATGCCGGCGCCGCCGATCCGTCCGCGTCCCCCTCCGGCAGGTGCCTGGGGCTGCTGCGCGCTCACCACGATGGAGCAGAGCACGACGAGGCTGGCGATCCCCGGCGCTCGCCACTGCCTCATCGTTTGGCCTCGGCGACGTCGTGCCCGATCAGATATGGCCTGATCACGGTCGTCCACAGCTGATATCCCTGCGGCGAGAGATGCAGCCCGTCCTCGACGAAGAGCTCGCGGCGCGGACGCTCGTCCCACCCGAGCATGAGCGTGTCGAAGTCAACGAACGCCAGTCGATCGTCGCGCTCGCAGTAGGCTCGGATCATCGCATTGGCGCTCCGCATGCGATCGACCTGTGTCCATCGCAGGATGCTCGGCTTGATCGCGATGTAGAGGATGCGAGTCTGCGGCAGCTTCGCGTGCACCGCGCGCGTGAAGCGTTCGAACGTGACCGCCACCTGCTCCGAGATCCAACCGGCACTGATGTCGTTGTCGCCGGCGTAGACGACGATCACGCGAGGCTCGTAGGGCAGGACGATGCGATCGATGTATCGAAGCGTGTCGGCGAGCTCGGATCCGCTGATGCCGCGGTTGATGATCTTCAGGTCGGGGAAATAGCGGGCGGTATCCCAGCGCTGGATCGTCGAGCTGCCGACGAAGAGGATCTGTCCCTTCGCGGGCGGTGTCGCTTTATCGGCTGCTTCGAACGCAACCACACTCTGTTCGAATCGTTCAGGGGCTGCTTGCTGCGCTCCGACCCGCAAGGCAGAGGCGAGCAGCATCACCAGGGCGCCAACGACGGGGGTGCGCGCATGCATGCGCGAAAGAGTAACATCTACTGGTGTGTATCATCCAAGATCAGCAGCGGCCGCTCCGATGTCGCGGCCGACAGATCGCGGTCGAAGCTGGTTGTGGGCGGTACTCTTCCGGTTGAGGCCCTACCAGTCATGCGCTATTTGGTCACAGCGCGGGTGAAGCCCGGCCAGTGTGAGGCGCTCGATCAGGCCATCGATGACGGCACGCTCGGCGCCGGTTCGGTTGCGGGCGACGAATACCTGCACAACATGGCCCAAGCGCGGGCCCTGCCCGATGGCTCGGTGAAGTGGGTGGAGACCTGCTTCTGCGCCACGCCGCTCGCCGAGGAGCGCCCGTACTGGGAGGAGTACTTCGATCTCCTGAGCGTGAAAGACGCGCATGCACGGAGCAAGTGCCGGCACGAGAACGGCACCGAGTATTGGGCCTGCTCGAGCTGCGATTGCACTGAACGCCTTGAAGGCGTCCTCCGAAAGCAAGGAAAGCCGTTCCGCCGCTCGTAACTCGCTCAACTGGGTTCGACGTGAGTCGTCGCTGTCCCTGTCGAGCCCAAGACGACCTCACTGTCGCCTACCGGAACTCAGTCGTGTGTGGAACGCCGGCGCGCCCGATCGGCGCCGCGGCCCGCCTTCGCCTAGTGTCGGAACGGAATTCCGATGCCGGCGCGAGCGACGATGCCCGAGCCAAGCGGCTCACCAGCCACGAAGCCCTGTGTCTTGAAGGCGAGATCGACGATCAAGGTGATCGGGGTGTCGCCGAACCATGCGCGGCTCATTGGGCGTTCGGCGCGACCGCGAACGAGCGTGCCCCAGCGCAACGGTTCTGCGAGCGGCTCAGCCGAGTCGCCCTCGAATGGCGGCTGACGCCAGAGCTCGACCCCGCCATCAATGCGCCACTGGCGAAGTGTCGTCACGCCTTCGCGCCGGATGCCAAGTCCGAACGGCGATCCGTTCAATGATCGTCCGACTCGTGCCTCGATCTGGACCGGTGGAATTCGTCCGCCGAGCTCGTTGATCACCGCCCACTCGGTACCGAACGATGTCAACCGGTACCGGAGATACGGCAGGTACCGGACGCCGCCGATGCTGAGCGTTGGCACCGGGACGTCGGTCTCACCGTTCCAGACGTAGCGGCCGATCCCGAAGAGCGCGTATCCGAGCATCGGGTTGGCAAGCGCGACGACTACCTCGCGTCGAAGCGTGCTCGCGGTGAGCTCCGGTGCACCGGCGGATCGTGCGGCCATGTTGTACGTCAGCAGAAAGTCGGAGACATCGTGACCGGGCTCTTCAGGAAAATCGCCCGTGCTCAGCACATAGCTCACTGTGTCGAGCTCGGAGCCGAAGTACCGAATCGCGTCGCGGGAACGCATCCGTCCATCGAGAAACGCGCGGTGAGCGATCAGTCCGGCGGTCACGCCATCGACTTCCATGCCTGCGGCGCTGATGGCCAGCCACTCGGGTGTCGTCGGCTCGCGAGTGAGTTCGAACGAGGTGGAACCGCCGCCATCGCCAAAGGGGAACGGAGCGCCTATCTGGTAACTGATCGACCCGTCGAATCGCTCGCGCAGGCGTGCGCCGTGGCCGAACACCTCGTGATTCACCACCATGAGCAACTGTTCCTGCGGGAGATCGACGTCGATCAGCTTCACCATGCGAAACAGGAAATTGGCTGTACGCCGCGGTACACCGCTCTCGGCGAACAACCGGTGCGGCACGACTGCGTCGCCGGCTCGGGCTACAGCATCGCCAAACGTCGCCATGACGGTCGCACCTGCACCGACTGTCATGTGACGATCGATCAGAATGGGCGAGGTGGCCTGGGCGCCCGACGTCGAAGCGGCGCCGAGCACACAAGCGAGGGCCGCGAGAGCGATGGCAATGACGTCGCGCATGGTCGACAACATATTCGCTCGTTCGGTCGGTCTGGCTCTATCGTCTCGGATCTCGATCAAAGAGAAACGCTCACCTGGGCCGATTAGATTGTAGGGGCTCACGCGTCTGCAGCCGGGTCTCCCCGCCGGCCTCGTTCGACAACGCAACGAGTTTTGTAACCCAAGTGCCGTCACGTCGGTTGCCGGAGCTCAGTCGTGTGTGGAACGCCGGCAAGCCCGATCGGCGCCGCGGAAAAAACGCGCTTCCGGATCCACCCCCGAGGCCCACGTTTATCTACCGAGCCGACTGCAACGATCTCGCCGTGAGGGCCCCCTTCAGCGCGTTTTTACTGCCTTCGCTGATCGCGTCGCCTTTAGGGCTTGCCGCCGTTCCACACACGACTGAGCTCCGCTGATACTGCACGCTCACTTGGGTTACGAAGCTGGTTAGCAACGACGAGCGGGTGGCGCCGGGAGGGGCGTCCCCGCTCGCCGCGCGGCGCCTGCTCCGTGATCAGGTCTCTTGGTACGCGTGATCGTTCTCTTGGCGCCGAGGACGAGCGGGGAGACCCGGCGACAGGACCCGCGAGCCCCAGACATTCGTGTCGAACCCAAGTGAGCGAGAACTGAGCTCCGTGTCGCGCGTTGGTCGAATTCGACTACCGCCTGAACACGCGGCCAACGTCCAGACCGAATTGTGGCTGCGATCGCGGCCCGGTGATCTTGATCGGCAGCTGCGTGCCGCCTCCTTTGCGCCGGAAGAACGGCTGCGCGAGGCGCGCGAGCAGGGCCTTGAAGCCGCTCGTCATGTCGGCGAGCGTCGCATCCACCATCAGGTCGCCGTGAAAGTCGAGCTGCTCGTCGCGCAGCGTGTAGGTGCCCGTGAGCTGCACGATCGCGCCGGGCACTGAGAATCTGAGATCGGAAAACTCCAGGACGGCGTTCTTCAGCGTGAACGTGCCCTGCATCCGCGAGACGACGCTCGCGTGATCGTTCTCAGGGTCGTCCTCTTCCTTGCCGCGGGCTCTGAGGCTGAGCGTCGTCAGTCGCTTCTGGATGTCGACGCTGGAAAACCGTGCTTGCGCGAGGGTGAATCGACCATCGAGCCTCAAGCGATCAACGACGTCCTCGTTGCCCTCGGGCAGGAGGAACGCCGTGGTCGCATCGACGCGCCCGGTGAGCGGCGGCTTGTCCGCCTTGACCGCCAGCCGCATCAGATCTTCGACTCGCGCCTGACGAAGCTTCACGTCGAGCGTCACCCGTCGTCCCTTGACCTCCTGCGTGCGGACGACCGCACCCGACGCGACGATCGGCGACTGGCCAAGCGTTGCCTCGACGCGGTCGAGCCACGTGTCTCCGTTGGTGCCGTCGACGATCGCTTTGAACTTCGTGCTGAGCGGGACCGGCTGACCGCCGACGTCGATCGCAAACTTCGGTGTCTCAGTCTGCCCCTCGACCTCGATGCGCTCGAGCGTTCCGCGATACGAGCCGACCGACGAGAGAATCCCTGAGATGCCTTTGATGTCGTCCAGGTTCGCGTCTTTGAATGAGTACTGACCTCTGACCGGCGTCAGCCGTGGCTCATCAGCCTGCCATGGGCCAAACGTTCCGTTGGTTTCGACGCGCCCGCGCGGGATCGGATTGGTGACGCCCGCCTGGAACTTCGCGGCTTCTCGAGGCCCGAACTCGTTCATGACGAGATCGTGAATCTCGAAGGTTCGAGGAAGCCGACCCTCTTTCTTCGACGCGATCTCGAGACGAGCTTCGCGCGCGACGACTTCGTCGATGTACATCTCCGGAATCCGTCCACGGAACCGTCGTCTGGGTGAGTGGCCGGCGTCGTTCGGGGGATCGGGCGGCACGAAGATTTGCAGCCCGTCGAGCCGGACATTGGCGAGGTGCAGGCGCCCGCCGATGAGTCCCGACAGAGGCGCCGACGCGCCGAACGATCGAATGGTGATGAGCGGAGGAACATCCGTTCGGCCTTGATAGCGGAGCGTCAGATCCGTGCCCGTTGTCATGAGGGCGGGGTGGACCGAGATATCGGCCGAGCCGACGGTGACCTGACTGTCGAACCGTTCATTCAACGCGGCGAGCACCCGCTCCTTGATCCGCTCCGGGCGCAGGTCCCACCAGACGTAGACCGTGTACAGTCCGGCTGCTGCCACCACGATCACGCCGATCAGAATCAGCAGGCGTCGCATGAAGCGCCTCCATCATCGCTCGCCGGAGCGGCTGGTGCGAGAGGGAGCATACCCGAGCCGCCTTACAGGCTTACCAGTATGAAAATGAAGCCAACTGGCCGTCGGCGGTGTCTAAACCGCCGGGATGCCTGTGCCGGGAGCCAGGGCGATATCTGTCGTTGGCGTTCTGCTGGGGGCGACGCTCTCCCTCTCGTGCGCGCCGCGGCACGCGCCCACCGCTCCTGCCGTTCCCACTGTCAAGCCGGTCTCGACGAGTGACATCGAGGCGCTGATCGCCCGCGGGTGCTACCGCTGTCTCGAGGAGGCGTTGAACCTGTCCCGCCAGCGCGCGGTCTCGAAGCTGGCGTTTGAGGCCGCGGCCCTGCTGGCGCTGCGTGCCAATGAGCTGGGAATGCCGGGTCAGGAATGGCTCGCGCAGGCCCGTTCGTTTGCCTCAGACGAAGCGAGCTCGACGACGTATCTGGACATGATTGCGGCGGTGCCGTCCGATCCGCTGAGTGGCCAGCGTGGAGATCTTCTCGTCGAAACGCAGGCGCGCACACGTGCCCGGTCGATGCTGCCGATGTGGCGCGAGCTCCTGAAGACGGATGGCGCGTCATCAGCCTTCCGACACTACCTGGAGCTCACGCTGGCTTGCTCCATCGATGTGTCGCGCGAACGCGATGACGACATCGCGAAGCTGGTGGGGGCGCTTCCGGATGTGCCGCTGCTGCGCTATCGCGCGGGCATCTGCAACGCCAGGCTCAGACGCGACAACGTCGCCATGCTGACGTCGGTCCGGCAGGACGATGCCGGCTTCGTCGACGCTGATTACCCGCTTGGCAAGTATGCGATGTCCGATCCGGAAACCCCCGATCAGGAGGAGGCGATGCGTCTGTTCCAATTGGCGGCGGTGGCGTTCCCTTCGTCAGCGGCGATCGCCGTGTCGATCGGTAACCTCTATCAGAGCTGGGAGGAGTGGAAGAACGCGCTCGGCGCGTATGACACTGCCCTGGCACTCATGCCGTCGCATCCCGATGCGCTCCTGGGACGGACGATCAGCCTTTCGAATCTGCAGCAGCATCAGGAGGCGATTGCCACGGCGACGCGTCTCATCGAGGGCGGTCAGTGGTTTCTCGGTCAAGCCTTCTACTGGCGCGCCTGGAACCGCTACAACCTGGGCGACAACGCGGCCGCGCGGGTGGATGCGGATCGGACCCGCATGCTGATGGTCAACTCGTCGGTGTTCCTGTTGTCCGGGTTGATCGAGTGGAAAGCACCACGTCTTCCGTCGGCAGAAACCGAGTTCGAGCAATCGGTCGCCATGGACTTCGGCCAGTGCCTCGCCGCTCTCTATCTTGGCGGGGTGCGCGTGGAGCAGTCCAAAGTGCCGCAGGCGATCGCCGCGCTGCAACAGGCGCATCAATGCTACGACCTCTCGATCGCGGTGCATCGCGCGTCGATCGAGAAGATCAATGCCGGACGTGGAACGCCTGTGACGAAGGCGCGCAGCGTCGCGCGCGAGGAGCGTCTCATCGCGGACGATGAGCGGCGCCGGGAGCAGGCGATCAAGACCGGCGACGCGTTGAAGGAGCGACAGAGGCAGCCTAGCGTCCAACGATCACGCTGACGCCAGACGTTGTCTCCCCGGCGGTGACGCCGATTCGATTGCTCGCAAGCGTCTGCCCGCTTCGCGCGACGCTGGTGATGCGGAACCCACGAGGCAGATCGACACGACACGTCCCGACACGCGCACACCCGTGTCGTTTGCCGTGGCACGCTGCTGCGCGAGCAAGGTGGCCGCGAGGAGAGCCAGCATACGGATCCGGAATGGGGTCGGGAGTCATTTTACAATTCAATGAAATGCGCTGGATCAAGGCCGCCGCAATCGCTGCGGCGATTGCGTGCGCGCTGATTCCATTCAGCCCTTCGTTCATCGAACGCTGGTATTCAACGGGCGTCTACCCGTTCATTCAACGCGTTCTGACGCCGATTTCGAACCTCGTCCCTCTGGCGTTCTTCGACCCGCTGACCATTGGGGCGTTCGTGCTGATCGCAGTTGCAGTGGCGCGTGCGGTTCGTGATGCCAGACGACTCAAGCGCTGGTCGAGGATCTTGACGACCACAATCAATCTCGCGACCGCGGCTGCCGTCGCCTACCTCGTCTTCCTGGCGTTGTGGGGATTCAACTACCGTCGTGTGCCGATGTCGTCCCGTCTCCTCGTCGATCGGCCAGCGCCGAACGAGGAGGCGGTTGCCGCGCTCGGTCTGCAGGCGGTGCAACAGATGAACGCCCTCTACACGGCGGCGCACGCGGCAGGGGATGCCGCGCCCTGGCGAGACGAGCAGCTGCGGGCGGCCTTCGATATGGTGCAGGGCTACCTGACGAATGCCCCCCGCGCGGTACCGGGGCGTCTCAAGCAGACCATCTACGGACCGTACTTCCGTTGGACGAGCGTCGACGGAATGGTGAATCCGTTCGCGCTCGAGGTGATGGCCAACCCGGACCTGCTGGCGATCGAGCGCCCGTTCGTCGCGGCGCACGAGTGGTCGCACCTGGCGGGCTACGCCGACGAATCAGAAGCCAACTTCGTCGGCTGGCTCACCTGTCTTCGTGCCGGCGAGTCGGCGCAGTACAGCGGATGGATGTATCTCTACTGGCAACTGGCGAACGAAGTGACTCCGTCGACGCGTGGGCGACTCGCTGACGCACTCGAGCCGGGACCGCGGCGCGACATCGACGCGATCGTCGAGCGGCTGCGGCGGGGCCAGCTGCCTGCGCTGCGTCGAACGAGCTGGATGGTCTACGACAGCTATCTCAAGGCGAATCGGGTCGAGGCAGGGATTCGAAGCTACGGGCTGGTCGTCACGCTGATTCTGCGCGCGAGGTTCGAAGCAGGATGGCGGCCGGTGAGAAGAGCTCCGTAATGCAAAATTCAAAATGCAAAATGCAAAACGGGCATCACACGCGGACGACTCGACCGGCAGCAGCTCGGGTCAAACGATCGTGAATCGCGATGCCGAGACCTTCGTCGGTCGAGAACGCGCGCACGAGAATGCGGGAGACGCCCGCGGCATCGAGTTCACGAAGGGCGCTATAGAGCCGTGACGCGATCGCTGCCAGATCGTGCTCGGACCCGAGATACCTCAGCTCCACCAGCCGCAGGTTCAGTGCCCCCGGTCTTTCGAAGGCGTACCAATCCTCCTCCGCTGCGAGGATGCCAATCGAGTGGCCGCCGACGAGCTCCGTTGCCGCGTCTCTGATCATGTGTTGAAGCACGTCAGCGGTCGTTCCCTCATACAGGGTCAACGGCGCGCGCGGCGAGTAGTGTTTTGGCAAGAGCCCCGGGGACGCGGCGGGACCAGCCTCGCTGTGTGATGGAGCGCGTAGGGTCACGTCCGGCACGACCTGCTGAAGCATCTCGATCGTGGTCGCTCCGGGTCTCAGCACCGTTGGCGTCGGACGCGACAGATCGAGCACCGTCGACTCGATGCCCAGCATCGTCGGACCACCGTCGACGATGAGGCTGATCCGCCCCTGCAGATCGTCGAGGACGTGCACGGCCTGCGTCGGGCTGGGCCGTGAAAACAGATTCGCGCTCGGCGCGGCCACCGGGATCCCGGCGGTCGCGAGCAGCGCTGCCGCCACGGGATGTGCGGGCACGCGAACGGCGACCGTGTCGAGGCCCGCTGTGACTTCGTCCGGTACTGTGCGCGATCGCCGCATGACGAGTGTCAGCGGTCCGGGCCAGAAGAGTGCCGCCAGTGTGCGCGCGACATCGGGCACCTCGAGCACGAGTGGTTCGAGGCGATCGACCGAGTCGACATGCACGATGACCGGATCGGTGGCGGGCCGACCTTTGGCGTCGAACAACCGCCGAACCGCATCGCGATCGAGCGCATGCGCGCCGAGTCCGTAGACGGTCTCAGTGGGAAACGCGACCAGTCCGCCCTCGCGCAGACAGATTGCGGCTCGAGCGATGGCATCGAGATCGGGGCGCGTCGGGTCGACGCGGAGCACATCGGTCATGTGCGTTCAATCGTACGAGAGAACCGGATATCATGCGCGCTCCGCTCGAGAGTAGGAGACACTCGGTTGAACGTACATCATGTTTGAAGCCGCGGAGGTCGGGCGAACGCTCTCAAAGGAGCGGTTCAAGGCGCAGGAGCCGACGCTTCGCGCCGAACTGGTCGAGGCGCAGCAGCGGCTGCTGCAGGCCCCCTTTCCGGTGATCGTCCTCTTTGCCGGCGTCGATACGGCGGGCAAAGGCGAGACGGTCAACCTCCTGAACGAATGGATGGACCCGCGCTGGATCGTCACCCGCGGCTACTCGGATCCCTCCGATGAGGAGCGCGAGCGCCCGCGACTCTGGCGCTACTGGCGCGACCTGCCGCCACACGGCCGCATCGCGCTGTTTCTGAGCGCCTGGTACTCGTCGCCAATCCGGCATCGGGTGGCGCACCGCATCTCGATGGCGGAGTTCGATTCGCTCCTGGACGAGATCGCGGCGTTCGAGCGCGCGCTCACCGACGATGGTGCCCTCGTCCTGAAGTTCTGGATGCATCTGGGGAAGGTCGCGCAGAAGAGGCGACTCAAGGCATTCGAGCGCGATCCGCTCAGCCGCTGGCGGGTGACCAAGCAGTCATGGAAGCACTGGCGGATGTTCGATCGCTTCGTGGCCGCCGCCGATCGCGCCATCCGGAAGACGAGCACCGAGCAGGCGCCCTGGCAGATCGTCGAGGGTGAAGACCATCACTACCGTACTGTCGTCGTTGCGACCGCAGTTCGTGATGCGATTCACCGCGCGCTCGACCGGAAGCCCGCTGTTCGAAGCACCAAAAAGACGACGATTTCACTGCGGAGCAGAAGGAGCAGCGCCGTGGGCGACACGCTGCGCGAGATCGAGCAGGAGTTCAATGTGCTCGACAAGCTCGACATGACGCAGCGTCTCGCTCCCGACACGTTCAAGGTGGCGATCGAAGAGCAGCAGGGGCGCCTCAACCTCCTGCAGCGCAGGACAGCCGCGAAAGGCATCTCGACGATCGTCGTATTCGAAGGATGGGATGCGGCCGGAAAGGGCGGCGCCATTCGGAGGATCACAGCCGCGCTCGATGCGCGCGACTACGAAGTGATCCCGATCAGCGCGCCGACCGACGAGGAGCGCGTCCGCCATTACCTCTGGCGGTTCTGGCGTCGTCTCCCGCGCGCAGGGAAGATGACCATCTTCGATCGCAGCTGGTACGGACGCGTGCTGGTCGAGCGCGTCGAGGGCTTCGCGACCGACGCCGAATGGCGCCGCGCCTACGGTGAGATCGCGTCGTTCGAAGAGCATCTCGTCACGCACGGACTGCTCGTCGTCAAGTTCTGGATCCACATCACCAAGGCCGAGCAGCTCAAACGATTCAAGGAACGCGCGCGCATCGCGCACAAGCGCTGGAAGATCACGGACGAGGACTGGCGCAATCGCGCCAAGTGGCCCGACTACACGCTGGCCGTCGACGAGATGGTGGCGCGGACGAGCACCAACGTCGCTCCCTGGACGCTCGTGGAAGGGAACGACAAACAGTTTGCACGACTGAAAGTGTTGAAGACGCTTGCGGACCAGATGGAGGCGCGACTCAATCGGTAGTGTCAGACACGGAGATTACGGAGGGAACGGATTAACAGGAGGAACGGAGAAACGGAGTCGGACGGAGGCTGCTCTGCGTCGAGATATGCTCCGCCCGCGGCCTGTGTCGGCTGGCAGCGGTGGTGTCTCCGTCCGGCCTCCGTTGCTCCGTTCCTCCTGTTAATCCGTGTCTCCGTAACCTCCGTTACTAGAGGGGCAGACGCAGGGTCGCGCGGGTGCCGCGCCGGTCGGGGCGGTTTTCGAGCATCAACGATCCCCCATGGCCTTCGGCGATCTGACGACTGAGCACGAGGCCGATGCCGGAGCCGCTGGCTTTGGTCGTGAAGAAGGGGACGAACAGGTTGCCGGTATTCTGCAGGCCAGGCCCCTCATCATCGATGCGTACTTCGAGCGTGTGGTACTTCGAGGTCCAGCCGACCTGCACGCCGCCGCCGGTTTCGAGCGCCGCGTCGACGGCGTTGCGCAGCAGGTTGATCAGCAGCTGCTCGAGTTGATCGGCGTCGGCTTCGATGGTCAAGTCAGGTGAGCCGTCGATCGTCACCGGCAGCCGCGATTCGAGGGCAACGACGCGGCGGACCAGGGGGCCGAAGTCGAAGATCTTCCTCGTGGGTGCGGGCAGGCGGGCCAGCCGCGCATAGGCGGTGGTGAACCGGCTGAGCGCATCGGCGCGCGATGCGATGACGGCGAGGCCGCGCTGCATGTCGTCGCGCCAGTCATCCGGTGGCGGCGTGCGATCGAGCAGCGACTCGAGACTGCCGGCAATCGATTTGATCGGTGCGAGCGAGTTGTTCAACTCGTGGCCGATGACGCGAATCAGCCGCCGCCATGCCAACCGCTCCTGTTCGCGCAGCGGCTGGCTCAGGTCCGACAGCGCGAAGAGCTCGTGCGGCGTTCCCCCCTGCCAGAACTTCGTCCGCCGGATCTCCCATCGTCCGGCGCCACCGGGGAAGCTGAGGTCCTGAATCGCCGCCGAATCGGTGACGGCGCCCTGCAGACCGAAGTCGTCGGCCGCCCGCCCAATCAGATCGGCGGCATCGCGCCCGAGCAGACGTTCTCCGTAGCGATTGACCAGCACGAGACGCTTGGCACTATCGAACGCGAAGATGGCGACGTCGATTTCGGCCATGACTGCGCGAAGGAGCACGGTCGCTTCCTGTGCGCCGAGCCGCTGGGTACGGAGCGTTTCCGCCAGCGTGTTGATCTCGAGCATCACCTGGCCGAGCGCGTCGTTGGGTTCGTCGACGCGGGCGCGGATGGAGAAGTCGTCCTCGCGGAGCGCAGCGAGCAGGTTGGACACCGTCTGCAGCGGCCGGATGATTCGGTCGCGCAGCGTGATCGCGACGACGAGCCAGAGACCGAGGATGAGGATCGCAGCCGTCGTCTTGACCAGCCACGAATATCCTCCGAACCACAGGAGCAGCAGGGAAACGAGGACGGCAGGAAAGCCCGCCGCGAGCGCCAGAAGCGTCACGCGGCGGTCATAGGAGAGCATGTCTAGTGGTGATTGTCTTACGAAGGCCGATAGCGCTCGAGGCGGCGGTAGAGTGCCGATCGGCTCAGCCCGAGGGCTTTCGCGGCGTGGCTCACGTTTCCATAGCGCGCCATCGCCTTGCGGATCAGAAAGCTTTCGACGTCCTCGAGGCTCATCTCCTCGAGCCGCGCGGCGCCGTCCGTCCCGCCGGGCGTCCGCAGGCCGAGATCGCCGAGGTGGATCACGTTGCCTTGCGCCATCAGCACTGCGCGCTCGACCGCATGATCCAGCTCGCGGACGTTGCCCGGCCACGGGTGATCCACGAGCGCCTGCAGCGCAGCGGGGTCGAAGCCGGTCATCGCCTTCCGGTAGCGCTGCGCGTGCGCGCCGAGAAAGTGTTTCGCGATCTTCGGGATGTCCTCGCGCCGCTCGCGCAGCGCCGGCAGTCGAATCTCGATGGTATTCAAACGGAAGAGAAGATCCTGGCGGAATCGTCCTGCCGTGACTTCAGCGTTGAGATCCGCATTGGTCGCCGAGATGAGCCTGACGTCGGCCTTCCGGGTGCGCGATGATCCGAGACGCTCGAACTCGCCGGTTTCGAGGACGCGCAGCAGCTTCTGCTGCTGACTGAGCGGAACGTTGGCGATCTCGTCGAGAAACAGCGTGCTGCCGTCCGCCAGCTCGAAGCGGCCGACGCGATCCTGCTTGGCGTCAGTGAACGCACCTTTGACGTGGCCGAAGAGTTCGCTCTCGAACACGCCCTCCGATACCCCACCCGCGTTGATCGTCACCATCGGCCGGCTCGCACGCGGAGACACAGCATGCAACGCTTGCGCGACGACGCCTTTGCCGGTGCCGTTTTCACCGGTGATGAGCACGTTGGCATCCGACGGCCCGACGCGCGCGATGATCTGCAGCACCGGCTGCATCGCGCCCGAGTCTGCGATCAGGAGCGGTCCGCCTTCTGCCTGCGTCACGCGCGACTGGGCCTCGAGCCTGGTCGCGCGGCGCAGCGCCTTGCCCAACTCCGTTTGGGTGCGGATGATCGACTTGAGCCGTTCGTTCTCCCACGGCTTCTCGACGAAATCGCGTGCGCCCCGGCGCATCGCTTCCACGGCGACGTTGATCGAGCCCCAGGCGGTCATCACCACGACCGGCAGCATCTCGTCGGCAGAATGGATGCGCGTGAGCAGTTCGAGCCCTTCCTGGCCCGATGTTGTGTCGCGCGCGTAGTTGAGATCGATCAGCACGACGTCGTAGTCGCGCTGCTCGAGCGCGGTCACGACGGCCGCCGGGGATTCGACGGTGTCGATCTGATAGCCCTCGCCCTTCAGCAGGAGGCGGAGCGCTTCGAGCACGTCGCGCTGGTCGTCGGCGATGAGGAGTCTTATCGTAGATGAGGGCACGTTAGGAAATTATCCTCCAGGGATCGGGATGCTTCATTCACTCCTCAGCGCGATGACCGGGTCGACGCGGGTGGCGCGCCGCGACGGGAGATAGCAGGCACACGCTGCCGTGATCAGCAGCAGCGCTGCGGTCGTGATGAACGTGGCCGCATCTCGGGCGGGCACGCCGAAGAGGAGTGCGCCGAGACTCTGCGCAGCCGCATAGCTTCCCGCGAGCCCGAAGCCGAGGCCGAGCACGGCAAGCCAGAGCCCTTCGCGGAGCACGTTCCACATGACGCGCTGTGATCGGGCGCCCAGCGCCATTCGAATGCCGAACTCGCGCGTCCGGGATCCGACGGAGTACGCCAACACTCCGTAGAGCCCGACAGCGGCGAGTAACAAGGCGACGACCGCACATGACAACGAGACGAGACCATAGAGACGCGGCGATGCCGCCGAGTGATTGAGCATGTCGTCGACACTTGCCGCGTCGTACGGCGCGAGTCTGGGATCGATGCCTGCGACGATCGTTCGCGCGGCTTCGAGTATCGAGGCCGGGCCTCCTCCTGTCCGCACGACGATCAGCACGCTTCTCGCGTAATCGCCGTAGTCCGCTTCGAAGAAGAGTGCCGGATTGCGTTCGAGATTGCGCTGGTCCCGTGTACTCGAGACCACGCCGATCACGTCCAGTTGCTGCCCGTTCCAGAGGAGCTGCCGTCCGACGCGTTGCATCCCGGCGAGGTATCGCCGCGCGAATTCGTCGTTCACGACGACATGGTTGATGGGGGAGCCCCGGTCCTCGGTGCGGAACTCGCGACCCTCTATCAACGGGATCTGGAGGGTTCGGAAATAGTCGGCGGATACGTTCGAAAAACGAATCGCGCGTTCGCCCGCAACGGCTCTGCCGTCCACAGAAAGCGGGTAGAAACCGATCTTGAAGCTGCCGATCGGGTCGTTCGAGCCCGCCACCGACACGACTCCAGGAATCGTGGTCAAGCGGGAAGCGAGTTGATCGAAGAACTCGTTCCGAGCCTCGCTGGTGGCGTAGCCGGCCTGCGCGAGAGAAACCCTGAACGTCACAAGGCCGCGCCGGTTGTAGCCGTAATCGAGTGTCACGTAGTTCACGAAGCTTCGGACGAGCAGCCCGGCGGCCGAGAGAAGAATCACGGAGGCGGCGATTTCGGCGACGACAAGCGTGCTGGAGGGGCGAAGCCGGCCCGGGCGTGGGAGCATTGGGACACCCGACGCATGCGGTCGCAGATCGTCGATGGCGGTCGCACGGCTGACACGCCATGCCGACCACAACGCGATCGCCACGCCCGAGCCGAGCGAGAGCGCGAGCGCGAACACGAGGACGATGCCATCGACGCGAATGTCACGCAGACGCGGCAGCACATGCGGCGGCAGCACCTGCAGTGCGCGAGTGAGACCGTACGCGATCGCGCAGCCCAGGACGCCTCCCGCGCACGACAGCAGCAGAGCCTCTGCGACCGCTTCTCGTATGACGCGGCCGCGGCCGGCCCCGAGCGCCATGCGGATCGCGAGCTCACGTCGTCGTCCGGCCGCGCGCGCCAGCAGCAGATTGACAACGTTCACACACGCAATCAGGAGAATCAGCGCCACGCCGAGCTGAAAGGCTGCGAGGGGTTGCCGCAACGATCGCCCCATCTCGACTCGAGCGCTGACGAGCTCCACCGCGGGCCGGCGATTATCTGGAAGCGGGCCGATCACCGACCGGACGTCGGCCAGTGCGCGATCCAGCGTCACGTCGGGCTTGATGAGCGCGAATGCCTCAAATATCGAGTAGCCAGGACGCGGGCCGGTGCGAGGACGACGCAGCATCGGAATCCAGAACTCCGGTACGTCCTCGATCTCGCCATCGGAATTGCGGCTCATGGATTCGCTCGCGAGCGACGGAAACGTGAAGCTCGCCGGCATCACGCCGATGACGCGAGTCGGCACCTCGTCGAGCAGGACACGCGTTCCGATGACGTCGGGCGACCCGCCCAGGTGAATCCGCCACGTGCGATCGCTGACGAGGACGACTGGATCCGCCCCGCGCTCCGAGTCCTCGGATCGAAACGTGCGACCGAGAATAGGCTGTACCCCGAGATGTTCGAGAAGACCAGCGGAGACGGCGCCGCCATTCAAGCGCACCGGTTTCGAGGTGCCACCCAACGTTCGTGGCCCGTGCCCCCACGACCCAACCGCTTCGAGCGTTGACGTGTACTCGGTCAGATTCGCGAATTGATCGACGCTCACGCCAGCGCGGAAGGGGTCGCCGCCGGCGCGCGGTTCGATCGTCTGAACGATCTGCACCAGCCGATCGGCGGCGGGGAACGGCAGTGGACGGAACAACACGCCGTACACGACGCTGAACACCGTCGTTGTCGCCCCGATGCCGAGCGCCATCGTCAGCACGACGACGAGCGCAAAAATCGGATTGCGGCGAAGGCTGCGAGCCGTGATCCGAAGGTCGCGAAGGAAAGAGTCCATCGTGTAGCCGGAGCTGCGCCCGCGCGTGTTCACTCGTATCGCAGCGCGATGCTCGGGTCGAGCCGCATCGCACGTCGGGCCGGTACGTAGGAGGCGAGGAGCGCGATCCCCGCGATCAGGAGCGCTGCTGCGATGAACGTCTGCGGATCGTTCGGCCCGACGCCGTAGAGCAGACTGGCCGTCAATTGCGTCAACGCCAACGCCACGCCTGTCCCGATCGCGATGCCGGTCACCGTGAGCGTCATGCCGTGCTTCAACACCATCCACATGACGTCGCCGCGCCTGGCGCCCACGGCGATGCGCAGTCCGATCTCCTTCGTACGCCGGGCGACCGAATAGCTGATCACGCCATACAGCCCGACGGCCGCCATGACGAGGGCGATCAACGCGAAGATCGTCACGAGCGCCGCGGCAGACTTCGGCAGCGAGAGCAGACGATCGAGAAACATCGGCATCGTCTTGACGCCGTAGACCGGCACATCGGGATCGAGCGCCGCGATCTCCCGCTGCACCGCGGTCGCCAGTGAGGCTGGTGATGCAGAGGTGCGCGCGATCATCGTCATCTGACCACTGTAGTGCTGTGCGTGCGGCAGGAAGAAGTACTCCGTCGGCGGCTCGCCCAGAAGCGCGTATTTGCCGTTTCGCGCGATGCCGACGATCTCGACGAGCGGCGCCCGTTCGTCGTCGAGACGAAGGCGTTTGCCGAGCGCGCTCTCGTTCGGCCAGAAGCGGCGCGCCATTGTTTCGTTGACGATGATGACCGGAGACGTGTCGGCGGTGTCGGTGTCCTGGAATGCGCGGCCCGCGACAATCGGCGTGTTCATCGCGCGGAAATACTCGGAGCCGACGACGCTGTAGCCAACGACGATGCGCTCGTGCGCGTCGCGTGGGACATAGCCCTCAGGAATGACGCGTGTGCCAACGTTGTAGGCGTCGAGCGGCAAGGGTCCGCCCATGCTGGCGGCCTGGACGCCGGGGAGCGCTTTGATGCGGTCGACCGCCTGCGTGAAGAACCGGCGGCCAGTGGCTTCGTCATATCCTCGCAGCCCGGTGTCGACCGACACGAGCAGCACGTTCTTCGTCTCGAAGCCGGGATCCAGTTGTTGCGCGCTCTGCATGCTGCGCACGAACACGCCAGCCGCAACGATCAACGCGAGCGAGACGGCGACCTGAGCGATCGCGAGTCCACCGCGAAGACTGAGATGGCGGCCGAGCGTACTCGGGAGGCGTTCGCCGGTCGCATCGCGCGTCTGAAGCGCGGTGAGCAGATCGACCTTCGATGTCTGCAGCGCCGGCAGCAGTCCGAAAACGATCCCGGTGAGGACCGTCGTCGTTGTTGTGAAGATCAGCACTCGATGATCGAGCGCGAGGTCATAGGCGAAATCGACAGTCGCGAAATCGAGCGGCGGGTTGAGCGCGATGGTGAGTCGATTGAACGCACGCGCCAGCAGCAGGCCGGCGATGCCGCCGGTCGCCGCCAGGAGCATGCTCTCGGTCAGCAACTGGAGGATCACTCGACGGCGCGACGCCCCGCAGGCCAGACGCATCGCGATCTCGCGCTTGCGCGACGATGCGCGCGCCAGCAACAGGTTGGCCACGTTCGCGCACGCGATCAGCAGAACGAGCAGGACGATCGCCAGCATCGCCTGGGCCGCAATCGGGACGTAGCCGAGAACCGTGATCGCGGGCTGTGTCTTGTTCCCGGCTGCGACCATGCCGACCCGCTTGCGTGCATTGGTCGTTGGATACACGCGTGCCAGCCGATCGGCGATGACATTCAGCGCGGCCGTCGCTTGTTCGATCGTGACCCCGGGCTTGAGGCGTCCGTTGACATTGAACCCGTCGTTGGCGCGGTTCTCGAGACTCCCGAGCCACGGCAGGACCTGTGTCTGCATCGACACCGGGACCCAGACGTCGGGGATGAAGCCGGCCAGACGAGTGCCCGAGAAGCCCTTGCGAGCGACGCCGACGATCGTGAACTCGTGGCCCGCCACCTTGACGATGGTACCGACGATCCCCGCGTTGCCTCCGAACCGCCGCTGCCAGAAGTCGTGGCTCAACACCACGACCGGGTGCGAGCCTTCAGTGCGGTCGTCCCCGGGTGTGAGGACGCGGCCTGCCGCTGGCACGACACCAAGTCCGGTGAAGTAGTTGCCGGTAACGAGCTCGCTCCAGATCAGCTCCGTCCGCCCGCCGCCGACGGAGAAGCCGAGCGACACTCCGTTGTGCACGAAGAGATCGCTGAAGACATCGCTGCCGTCGCGGTAGTCGCGGTAATCGGGATACGAGAAGCCAGAGGGGTAGATGGATGTCGGCTCGGTCGTATAGAGCGCGACCAGCTGCTCCGGGTGCGGCACCGGCATCGGCTTGAAGAGGACCGCGTTCACGAGCGTGAACACGGCGGTGGTGGCAGCGATGCCGAGTGCGATCGAGAGGATCGCGGCAACGGTGACGCCCGGCGTCTTGATGAACGATCGTGCGGCGAATCGCAGGTCGTGGAGAAAGCCCATCATCGTGCCCGAGGTAACGGAGGTCGCGGAGGAAACGGAATTAACAGGAGGAACGGAGAAACGGAGATCATTCTTCTGGAAATCAGATCCTCCGTTCCTCCGTTTCTCCTGTTAATCCGTTTCCTCCGCCCACCTCCGTTTCCTCCGTTAGCTTCAAATTACGACTGATCGATGAACCCGTCGCGCAGCTTGATGATGCGGCTGCCGTACCCGGCGTTGGTCTCCGAGTGCGTCACCTGCACGATCGTCGTCCCGTTGTCATTGAGCTGCTTGAAGAGCTCCATGATTTCCTGGCCTTGCGCCGAATGCAGATTGCCGGTGGGCTCGTCGGCGAGAATCACCTGCGGGCTTGCGACGATCGCGCGCGCCACGCCGACCAACTGCTGCTGACCGCCCGAGAGCTGGCTGGGATACAGATCCTTCTTCGCCACGATGCCGAAGCGATCGAGCACGTTGGCGACGATGCCCTGTCGTTCCGATTTCCTGACATCGCGATAGGAGAGCGGCAGCTCGATGTTCTCGTAGACCGTCAGGTTGTCGAGCAGGTGATAGCTCTGAAAGACGAACCCGATGTGCCGCTTCTGCAGCGCCGCCCGCTCTTTGGCCGGCAGCGCGTGGATGGGATGACCCATCAGCGAGTATTCACCCGCCCAGGCGCTGTCGTGCATGCCGAGGATGTGCAGCAGGGTCGACTTGCCCGCGCCCGACGGACCCATGATCGAGACGAACTCGCCCGGCTTGATATCGAGTGTGATGCGCCTCAGCACGAAGGTCTGGCCGGCGCCGACCGGAAACGACTTCTCGACGCCGCGCAACGACATGAGCGGCATGTTGCCGGTTGGCTCCCAGGGAGAGTCGGTCAGCGCCGAAGAGGATGAGCGTTTGAACAGCATGTGCCTGCCTTTCACGGCTGGGTATCAAGCCGCGTGCCGGGGTTATTCAAGGGAATTTATGCGATCTTATGGCCGATTTGTTCGAGCGCGGGATACCGCGTCCCGGAAACGGACAGCGAGTAGGGCAAAGGGCAAAGGGCAAACGTCAAAGGTAAGGTCAAAGGGCTAGGTGCAGGTCGAGGTTAAGGTGCAGGTCTCAGGTCTAGGGAGAGCGCGACTCCAAGATCACGTATGGCACCTGGCGCTGGGACCTGACACCTGGCACCTGCACCTACACCCTTGACCTCACCTTTGACCTTTGCCTTTTGACCTTGACCTACTGCATTCACAGCCTCCCCATAACCCTCAGCAACCCCTCTGTCAGCAACGGCACGTACGTAATCAACAACACGCCCGCCGCAAGAATCCCCAGCATCGGCAGCGTCGCCCAGGTCACCTCGAGAACGGGCTTCTTGAACCGATAGGACGCGAGCAGCAGGTTCAGGCCGAGCGGCGGGTGCAGGTAGCCGAGTTCCAGGTTGGCGATGAAGATGACCCCGAGGTGGACGTATCCAATCATGTACGCGTCGGCCAGCGGCAGAATGAGCGGGACGACCACGACGATGGCGGAGAAGATGTCCATCACGGTGCCGACGAGGAGCAGGAACACGTTGAGCGCGAGCAGGAACAGCGCCTTCGACTGGATATGCGCCTGCGTCCACTCGATGAGCTGCATCGGCACCTGCGCGTTGACGAGGTAGTTCGTCAAGCCGACGGCGACGGCGAGGATGATCAGCACGCCTCCGACGAGCGCGACGCAGTCGCCCGCCACCCGCACGATCTCTTTGAACGAGGGGACGTCACGATGGATGAAGCGCTGCACGATGAGCGCGTAGAGCGCGGCGATGGCGGCCGATTCGGATGTCGTCGCGTAGCCGCCGAGCAGCGCCCAGAGCACGACGATCGGGAGGAGCATCTCCCACTTCGCTTCCCACAGGCCCGCCGCGACCTCTGATAGTCGGAAGGGGGCGCGTTTTGCGCCGCTGCGGATCGCTTCGCGAATGCCGAGCGCGGCGACGAGGGCGAGCATCAACACACCGGGGACGATGCCGCCGATGAAGAGATCCTCGATCGCCACGTTCTGCGCCACGATGCCGTAGAGGATGAGCGGCACCGAGAGCGGGAAGAGCAGGCCAAGCGATCCCGACGCCGTGAGCAGTCCGATCGCGAAGCGCTCGCGATAGCCCTCTTTCAGCAGCGCCGGCAGCAGCAGCCCGCCAAGCGCGAGAATCGTGACGCCGGATCCACCGGTGAAGAGCGTGAAGAAGGCACACAGCGTGGCTGCGGCGACCGCCGTGCCGCCCGGTGCCCATCCGAAGAGCGCGCGCAATGCGCGAAGGAGTCTGGTCGAGGCGCCGCCCTCCGCCAGCAGAAACCCGGTCAGCGTGAACAGCGGAATCGCGGCGAGATTGGCCGACGGAGACGTGAGCTCTTCATACGCCTTGATCAACGGCACGATCGGCCGGCTGCCGTCGGTGAAGAAGGCGATCATCGCGATGCCGCCGAGCAACGAAAAAATCGGCGCGCCCAGGACGCCCGCGACGATGATGCCGACGACCCACGGCAGGAGCGCGTGTCCCTCGAAGAGCTCGAAACGAAGCGCAGCGAACGCGCCCACGACGATCGAGACGAGCGCGATCGCCCGCCCGCGCCAGTGTGGGGCTGCACGCAGCGCCAGGCGAACCGCGATCAGCCCGAATCCGATCGGAAAGGCCAGCGTCGACACCCACACCGGCACGTTCAAGGCGATGTGATCGCCGGCGGCGCGCTCGGTCAGGACGAGGCTCAGGCCGCCGATCATGAACATGGCCGCGATCGCGGCACCGACCGATCCGCCGATGATGTGCGCGAGTCCCGAGATGCGTGCGGGGAGGAATTCGCCGGTTGCGAGCGTGAGGAGCTTCCCCTCGCGCGCGGCGATCGCGGCGCCGAGCAGGCCGACCCACAGCGTGAGGTTCAGCGTGAAGGGAGCCGAGCCCGGAATCCCCGTGCTGACAATGCGCCGCACCGCGATCTCGGCGAGCGGCAGCAGCATGATGCCCCCAAGCGCCGCCGTCGCAATCACGTTCTCCGCGCGCAGCGCGAGCGCCCGCGCCCGCATTACTTGCGAGTCTTCCTGTAGGCGTCTCGCTCCTTCAGCGCCGCGTCGTAGGCGTCAGCCGGCACGATGTTGCCGCGCATGGTCTTCACGAAATTCTCTGCCGCCGCGCGGAATTCGGTTGCCGCCTTCGGGTCGAGCGTCGTCACCGTCAGCCCGCGGCTCTTCATCGTCGCGATCGAATCGGCATCGAGCTTCGGCGCCTCGCCGAGCAGGCGCTTCTCGATCGTCTTGGCGGCGGCGAGCACCGCCGGCCGATCAGCGGCGTCGATCTTGTTCCAGGCGTCGTTGGTCATCACGATTGCGCCGTACAGCGGGGCCACGCGCACGTCGAGCATGTACTTCGCATCGCGGAACATCTGGAGCAGCAGCGCCGGATATGGCGGGCTGGGCGCGGCATCGATCAGCCCGGTCGAGAGCTTCAGCTGCGCTGGAATGTCCCCGGCTGCCAGTGCCACGGGGTGGAAGCCGTTGGCCTTGTACCACTGCGACATCCGATCGTCGCCCTGGTTGGTGTAGAGCTTGGCGTTCTTGACGTCGGCAAGGGTCGCCAACGGCTTTTTCGAGAACAGCTGCACCCACCCAGCACTTCCCCAGCAGAGCAACTTGAAACCCTTGGCGTCGAGACGCTGTTCGAGGAACGGCGTCAACTTTTGAAGCACGTACTCGCCTTCGGCATCACTCTCGAAGAAGAACGGGATCCCGAACGCGTTGAACGCGTCGTCGATGTGGCCGAGTCCCGGCAGCATGAGCAGGTTGGCCTGCAGTTGATCGACACCGGGCCGCATCATGCGAATCGTGGCGTCCTCGCTGCCTTGCGTGCCGCCCGCGTACACCGTGAGCTTCACCCGGCCGGATGTCTTCTGGTCCCATTCGGCGCCCATGTCGAGCAGCGCCTTGTGCCACGACGAATTGACGGGAGCCTGGGTGGCCAGCTTGAGCGTGACCGCAGCGCCAAGCGAGATCGGCGCCGCGAGCGCGACGCCTGCGAGAACAATTGCAACTGCTTTACGAACCGACATACATCCTCCGATTGGTCCGGACACCGGACGCTACTTCCAGTCCGGCTGAAGCCGGACACTACGTACCAATTCCTATTTCGAAAACTTCTCGTCAATGTGTGCGAGCAGATCGCGCGCGCGCCGCTGCGTCACGAGGGTCACAAGACGATTCGATGGATCCTTTTCGGGATCGATTGCCAACGCTTCTTTGAGCAGACGCTCGAACTCAGGACGATCCTGCGCGGGCACGGCGATGCCCGTCGCCAGAGCGACATACGGTCCGGGCGACAGCCCCTTCTGAATCTCGACGGCCATCTTGAAGTGCTCGCGCGCCCGTTCGGGATTGCCGCCGAGCGCCTCGGGCAGACTGTCGAGCGAGATCATCAGCTCGTGGATCGCCCCCCTGTTCCAGGTCGGATCGAGCGCAAGCGCCCGATCCGCCAGCGCGCGCACGGTGGGGAAGTCGACGGCGAGATCGGGACGATCGATGCCGAGCGAGATCGCGGCCCCCCATGATGCCGCCGACCAGTACAACAGCGGAACGTCGCCCTTCTGCGCCTTCTTCAGCGGAGCAGTCGGATCCTGAAGCAAGGCCTGACTGGACCCTTTTCCGAACCGCGCGTCGATCCCGCGCATGCAGTAGCCACGGGCGCGGAGATAGTGCTTGAGCGCGCGTTCACGAAGGGCGACCGCCTCGTTCCGTCGGCTTGCATCGAGGCCATCTGCTTCTGATTCGAGGAACGCATAGCCGTACTGCGTGAAGCTGCCGCACGTGGCGATGAGCAGCGGCACGTGCGTCGGGACCGATTCGAGCAGCGACTCGTACAGCTTCAAGGCAAACGGCGTCGCATCTCGAATGAGATCCGGATCGTCGTCTCTGGTGAAGACGTCGCCCGTGTCCGACAGCGTATTGGCCACAGTCCTCACCGCCATCGTCTTGATCGAACACGCGGGAGCGATGACGAAGGCGGAGAAGAGGACGGCGAGCAGCGTGGCGGCACGGACGGGGTTGAAACCCCGGACTCGAACGGGCATCAACTCCCAAGAATATCTCAGTCCGCGCGCAGGGCCCGAATCGGATCGATGTGTGACGCGCGCATCGCCGGCAGGGTGCATGCGAGGAGGGCGCAGCCGGCCAGCGCCACGATGACGATGGCGCAGGTCGCCGCGTCGAAGGGGCTGATGTCGAAGAGCAGCGATTGAATCAGCCGGTTGGCCCAGAAGGCGGTGCCGAGACCTGCCAGCGTGCCGACGGCGATCATCCGGACCGCATCCCGCAGGACGAGGTCACGGAGGTCGGCGGGCCGCGCGCCCAGCGCCACACGAACGCCGAGTTCGGGCGTTCGCCACGCGACGGAATATGACAGCACGCCGTAGAGGCCGACGCAGGCGAGCAGGAGGGCGAGCGTACCGAGCGCCGACACCAGGTACGTTACAAGGCGTTCACGTCCGGTGCCTTGTAAGAGATAGGTGTTCATCGTCCCGGCAGAGTCGATGATGAGGCCCGGTTCAGCGGCCTTGAAGGCCTGTTGAATCGCGAGGGCTCCTGCCTGGGCATCCCCGGTGATGCGCGCTGCCAGCGTGTAGCTCGGTTGGTTCCACTGCGCGATGGGGAAGTAGACCGTTGGAACTGGCGCGTCGCGAAGCGAGAGCGGTCGGGTATCGCCGACGATCCCGACGACTTCAGCGCTGAACTCCTCATCGCCGATCGTTTGGCCGATCGCCTCCCTGCCACCGAAGTATCGTCGGGCCACCGACTCGCTCACGACCGCGACGAGCGGCGTCTTCTCGACATCGCGGGCGCTGAACTCGCGCCCGCGCTTCAGCGGAATGCCGACAGTGGCGAAGTATCCGGGCCCGATATAGTTCTCGTTCAACTGGATGCCACCCCGCTCGCCGATACGAAAGCCGCCGCTTTGCGTACAGTTGGCGAGCAGCCCGCACGTCGAAATGACTGCGGATCTAACGCCGGGGACCGTCGTCGTCGCGGCGAGAAGCCGATCGCGGAGCGCCGGCAGCTGCTCGAGCGTGTAGCCGCTGACCCTCGGGTTGAACGCAACTGCGACGACGCGAGCGATCGAGAAGCCTGGATCGACGTGAGAGAAGTTGATGAGGCTGCGCCCCAGCAGCACTGCCGCGAAGACGACGACGAACGACAAGGCGAGTTGGGCAGCGACCAGCGGGCGCATCGCTCGCATCAGCGAGCCCGAGACGACCGCTCTGCCGCCGGCGAGTCGTTCGACGACATCCATCTTGGTGGCGCGCAGGGATGGCATGAGGCCAAAGAGGAACGCCGTGGCCAGGGTGATGGCCGCGGTGAAGGCGAGCACCCGAAGATCGGGTGCGAACACCTGGGGGAGAGGGGCATTCAGCGGACCGAGCGCATAGCTTGCGAGCAGCCGGCTGGCCCATTGCCCCGCAAGAAATCCGGCCGCGCCTCCGATGCCTGCGAGCAGCAGGCTTTCGACGAGGCCCTGCTGGATCAGCCTGGCGCGGTTCGCGCCGACCGCGAGGCGGATCCCGATCTCCCGCGATCGCGCCGTCGATCGCGCGAGCAGCAGGTTGGCGATGTTCGCGCACGCCACCAGCAGAACGATCGCGACCATGCCCGCGAGCGCGACGAGCGACGTCGCAAAGCGCGCGCGCAGGCCGGAGAAACCTCGGGTGAACGGCTCGACGACCAGGACGCCCGACGTGATCGATTGCCGGGCGCGTTGGTCAGGGACCTCGAGCGACATGTCGATCAACGCGGCACGATTGGTGGCGCTCAGTGCTGCCTCGGCCCCCGGGCGCGATTTGGCATCGAGACGGCCGACGAGATTCAGCCATGCGATCAGGTTCTGCTGGAACCATGGCTGCTCGGGGTCGACCGGTCCGTACGAGCTCGCGTTGTTCTGGTAGTTCAACGCGTGCTGCATGGTGAGCGGCATCCAGATGTCGCTCTCGGCATCGCTCCACGCTCCGACGAATCCTGGAGGCGCGATGCCGATCACGGTCACAGGCAGCCGATTGATCAGGATTGGCCGGCCGATCGCGGCATCCGATCCGCCCAGCATGCGCTGCCAGAATCCATGGCTCACGACGACGACAGGCTGCGAGCCGCCGCGCTGCATGTCGTCGTCGGTAAAGGACCGCCCTCGCGTCACGGGCACGCCAAGCGTAGTGAAGTAGTTGCTGGATGTGAGCTGCCCGCGCACGATGGTCTGCGTCGCATCGTTCCCGAGGCGCACGGCAAATGGGACGCTGCGCGTCATTGCCGCAAGCGAGCCCATGTCGCCAAGCGCGCTCTGCAGACGGAGGAACCGCGGATACGAGAAACGAAGGAAGCGTCCAGTCCCTCCGGTGGTGTCGGGCGCTCCGCTCGGCGCGCCCGGTCCGATGGGGTTTTCGTAGAGTGTGACGAGCTCGTCCGCATGAGGCAGCGACAGCGGCTTCAATAGCACCGCGTCGAGCAGCGTGAAGATCGCGCTGTTGGCGCCGATGCCGAGCGCGAGCGTGATCACCGCAGCCGCCGTGAAAGCCGGCGTGCGTCCGAGCGATCGCACGGCGTACCTGAGGTCGTGAAGCAGGTGGGTCATCGCATTGCTGGCCCGCGTGAACGACTAGCGCCCGAAATTGTAGGAGAAGCGAATCGTGAACGTGGTGTCCGAATTCCCCGTCTCGAACGGGATCGAGATCGACGGCGTGATTCCAGCCGTCCGGTTGAACATGAAGCCGACACCGAGATCGGCTCGTCCCCCCGTGTCGGAGACCGTCGTCGTGACGCCCGCAAACTCGGATCGCAGACGCGTATAGGTGACGGCGAGCCCAAAGAACGGAACTACCTGGATATCACCCACATCGTAGATCGTCAGGCCGATGGCGCCGCCGCCTTCGAGGCCCGTGGTGGATGAATCGACCGGACCGATGTCGGGCCCTGCCAGCACCGTGAGCCGAGCGATCGGACAGATCATGATCTTGCTGTCGCGATCGGCTGCCAACTCTGCGCCGACGTACCCGAAGACGCCGGCGGTCTTCACGTCGATGTCGGTGAAGTTCACGATCGTCAATCCCGCGCCGCCGAAGATCGTCTGCCCGCCTGCGGCCGCGCCCAAATCGACGCTACGAGCCCCCTCGTTGAACGAGGCGGCGATGCTCACTTGATAGGGGGAGTACGCCAGGCTTGGATTCCCGGTGCACAACTGGGCGGCCGCAGGTGATGCCGCCAGGAGAGTCAACGATAGGACAGACCCCACCAGCCTCATACGCGTCATGCGCGTCTCCTTTGCGCGATGTCTTTCGATTCAGGGTCGAGGGAGCAGGGATATTGATGATTATAGGGGGTTATACGTCACTAATCGTTGAGAACACGTTGAGTCTCAGCGTGTCCTACTCAGTCTTCAGCGCCACGAGTGGATCGACGCGCGCGGCACGTCGTGCCGGAAAGTACGCGGCAAACGCCACGACGAGAATCAGGACGGCAACCACTTGCAGGTAGACGGCAAGATCGCTTCCAACGATCGCGCCGAGTCTCCCGAACGGCGTTCGGGAGAATGTGGCGCGAAGCGCACCGTTTGCGGCCACGCTGCCGATGAGGCCGACGACGATCCCGGCGACCGCCAGGGTGAATCCATGTCGCAGGATCATGCGAAGGACTGCGGCGGGATTGGCGCCTACAGCCACGCGGATTCCAATCTCGCGCGTCCGCCGGCGTGCGTTGTAGGCGACAAGCCCGTACAACCCCACCATCGCCAGGACGAGCCCCATCACGCCCATACCGATCACACTCCCGACGAGGAGACGCGTGGTGTAGACGATACGCGAGGCATAGAAGTCGTCCAGCGTGCGCACGGCGAGCAAGGGCATGTTCGGTTCGATCGACCGCACGACCTCACGCGCCTGCGCGGCCATGTCCGCTGGGGCGCCCGCGGTGCTCACGAGCAGGGTGCTCCGGGGCGCGGCGCCTTGCATATGTGAGAGGTAGATCAACTCGACCGGCGATTCGACGATGAAGATGTACTTGGCGTCTGCGGCGACGCCGACGATCTCGGCGTAGGCGCGATTCGCAGAGTCGAGGCGCACGCGCTTGCCAATCGGGTCCTGTCCCGGCCAGTAATGCGACGCAAAGGTCTGGTTGACGATCGCCACCCGCGGCGCGTCGGCTGTATCCGTCGCGCGGAAGCCGCGTCCCTTCAGGATAGGAATCTCGAGAGTGTCGAAGTACTGTTCATCGGCGTCGATCGTCGCGACGTTGGCGTTGTCCCTGCCCGGAGGGAATTGGAATCCCTCGGGCGCGAAGAGCCCGAAACCGATCTCGCTCGCTTTCATTGGCGCGGTCGAGGACAGTGAGACCGACGTGACGCCAGGCGCCACCGCCATCGTCTCTTTCAATCGCCGATAGAAGCTGCGCGACTGCGTCTCGTCGTAGCGAAGCAGGCTGGGCTCGAATGTCACCATCAAGAGGTGATCGGTGCGGAACCCTGGTCCCTTTTCGAGCTCCGCGTTGAACGAACGATAGAGGAACGCCGAGACAGTCAAGAGCACCAGCGAGAGTGCGATCTGACCCGACACGAGCAGGCTGCGGCCCCAGAAACGTTGTCGCGGCGAGGTGATCGCGTTCGGGTCTTTGATCGTCGAGACGAGATCACTTCTGGTCGAACGCCATGCCGGAATCACGCTCGAGATCAGCGCCGCGGCCGTGGCCAGGATGATTCCGACTGCGATGACGCGACCATCGAGCGCGAACGTCAGCTTCAGAGGCACATCGGCTGGAAACTCGAGACGCTGGAACATTCTGATCACGCCGTAGCCGAAGAGAAGGCCCAGCGCTCCTCCTCCGGCGGCGATCAGCAGGCTCTCGGTCACGAGCTGACGCATCAGCCTGAATCGCGCAGCGCCGACGGCGAGCCGCAACGCAATTTCCCGGGACCTCACAGGTGCCCGGCTCGTGAGGAGGCCGGCCACGTTCGCGCAGGCCACTACCAGCACGACAACGGCGAGGGTCATCAACATGCCGATGAGCGCGGCGTCGGTTCCGCCAGGACCCGAGGTGAACGCGTCGAGCTGGGTCTGCACGGTGAAGCGGCGATTCCGGTTGGTGTCGGGGTAACTCCGCTCGAGACGGAGCGCGATCAGACGGACATCCTCGCGCGCCTGGGCGATCGAGACACCCGGCTTCAGGCGGCCTTTGATGACGAGCCAGCGCAGGTCGCGCATCAGGCGCGCGTCAACCGGCCTGCCGGTCTGAACGGCCGGTGCCATCGAGAGCGGAATGTAGAAGGCCGGATGGAGATCGTGGTCGATGCTGGTGAAGCCGGCAGGTGCTACACCGATCACCGTGAAGTCCGCGGTCCCGACGCGAAGCCGGCGATTGATGATGGCGGGATCCGCGGCAAAAGTCTGCTGCCACTCGTCGTAGTCGAGGACGATGACCGCATCGCGCAGTGGCACCTCGTCCTCGTCTGCGCGGAACCAGCGCCCGAGCGCAGGGCGGACCTCCATCGCATCGAAGTAGTTGCCACTGACGACCATCCCGGCGCGACGCAATGCGGGCTCGTCGGGCCGGTTGACGAACGTCGTGAGCACGAGCTGGTACGCGACCAATCCCGTGAGGCTCTGAGACTGCGTCTTGAAGTCGGTGTATTCGGGATAGGACAGCGCGGTGTTTCGGATGAACCCTGGCAGGTCGGCGCTCACGGTGACCACTTCACCCGGGCGCGGAACCGGCAGCGGCCTGATGACGAGTCCGTCGGCGACGCTGAACATCGCGGCATTGGCACCGACGCCGATGGCGATCGAGAGGACAGCGATGAACGTGAATCCCGGATTCTTGAAAAGCATCCGGAAGCCGTGCTTCACATCGTGAACGAATCCGGTCATAGTGCTACTCAGCCCTTAACGCATCGACGGGGTTGACGAGAGACGCACGTCGAGCCGGCGCAATGCCTGCCGCAAACGCGACGAGGACGACGACAACAGCAGCCGCGGCGATGATTGCCGGTTCAGATCCGCCGAGACCGAACAGGATCGACTTCGCGAGTTGCCCGAACCCCAGGGCCAGCGCAATGCCGATGCTTCCGCCGATCGCCAGAATCCAGACGACCTGCGTGAGAATCAGTCGCTGAACATCGATCCGGCGCGCGCCAAGCGCGATCCGGATACCCATCTCCCGCACGCGTCGCGCGACCAGATGCGCCAGCATCGCGTAGAGCCCGATGCCCGCGAGGATTGTCGCGAGCCCTGCAAACGACGACGAGAGCGTCGCGAGCACCCGCTCGCCGCTCATGCTGTTCCAGACCTGCTCCTCCATCGTCCGCACGTTCTCGAGCGGCAGGTTGCGATCCGCTCGAGCGACGACGGCAGCGAGAGAAGCGGTGAGTTGCACGGGATCACCGGCCGATCGCACGTAGTACGTCAGCGAGACGTACTGATTCTGGCGATACGGCAAGAAGAGCTGCGGCGGATTGTCCTCTCGGACCGTCGTGTGCCTGGCGTCCCGGACGAGACCGACGATTTCGATCTCGAGCGCCTTGCGATCACCACGGCCGAGCGCGAGCCGTGTGCCGATCACACGCGAACGGAGATTGAATTTGCGCGCGAACGCTTCGTTGACGATCGCGACCTTGGGTGCGGTGCTGGCGTCGGCACGTGTGATGTCCCGGCCAGCGATGAATGGAAGGGCAATGGTCTTGAAGTAATCGGGACCGATGAGCGCCACGTTGACACCCATGTCTGCATCGGGCTCCGCCTGGAATCCCTCGACCGTAACGGAATTCCTCCAGGGGTCGTTGCCGAGCAGCGCGATCGTCGATTCGCCGACCGACGAGACGCCAGGAAGGCTCCGGAGATCTTCGTCGACCTGCTCCAACAGGGCGCGCGCCTGATCCGGCGTGTAGCCGTTCAAGAAGGGCGAGAGGCGAAACGTCATCAGCCCTTCCGGACGGATTCCAAGATCGACGCGCGAAAGGTTGAAGAGGCTGACGATGAAGAGGCCGGCCTGCGTCAACAGCGCCATCGCAAGCGCGATCTGAATCGTGGCAAGCGCCGTTCGCATACGGGCCGCCGCGCGCGGCGGCCCGGCCGTGCGGGTTGCGCCCGCCTGCAGACCGCGCTCCATTCCGGTGCGAGCGCCGTAGAGCGCAGGAACGAGTCCGAACACGAGGCTGGTAGCAGCCGCGAGGACGAGTGTGAAGGCGAGGATCCTGGAGTCGATCGCGAACACCATCGAGGTCCGATCATCAGGCACCATCGTCAGCGCCCACGTGAGCGTCGCCTTCGAGACAGCGATCCCGCCGATGCCGCCGAGAGCGCCGAGCACAGACGCTTCGGTCAGCAGCAGTCGAATCAGACGGGTTGAGGATGCGCCCATCGAGAGTCGAACCGCGATTTCATGCGATCGATCGGTGGCTCGCGCCAGCAACAGGCTGGCGACGTTCGCGCACGCGATCAGGAGGACGAATCCCGTGACGCCAAACAGAAGGGCGACCATCGGACCAATCCGGCTCCGATCGGGCGTTCTCGCGCGCGACCCGTCCTGGAGGACAATGCGGCGTGCCTGAAATGCGGCGCGATCGCGATCGCTGGCAAGGCCGCTTCGCAGGGCCGGGTACTCGACATCGCGGATCAACCCGCTGAACGGCGCATTGAATCGATTCTCGGCCTGCGCCTGTGCGACGCCGGGCTCGAGCCGGCCGAAGAGATACAACCAGTGATTGCGACGGCTGTCCCGTCCGGGTCCAGCTGCGAGACGCTCGGACATCGACAGCGGCACGAACACCTGCGGCGACTCTCTGACCGTGGTTCCAGTGAACGCTTCAGGGGCGACCCCGACGATCGTCATCGGTTGACCATTGACGAAGAGCGTGTCGCCGACGACGCCGCTGCTGCCGCCGAAGCGGCGCGACCAGTAGTCGTAACTCAACACCGCGACCGGCTGCCCATCTGGCAGACGGTCGTCGTCAGTGGTAAGGACGCGTCCGAGCGCCGGGATCACACGCAGGGCTGAAAAGTACGCGCCCGAGACCAGGAGCCCGGAGCCGCTCTGGGTCTGGCCTCGAAACGCCAGATTGGCGGAAAAGTCCCGGTGCGCCGCGAGCGAAGAGAGACCTGTGTCCTTCAGTCGTTCGAGATCGCGGAACAGCGGATAGCTGAATACCGCTTCCGATCCACCGGCGCTGCTCGTCGATCTGCCACCTGGCCGCGGACCGGGTGATGTGATCAGCACGATCTCTTCGGGGGCCGGGACTGGCAGCTGACGGAACAGGAGGTGATCGAACACCGAGAAGAGCGCCGAGTTGACGCCGATGCCGAGCGCGAGTGACGACACGGTGACCGCCGTCACGAGTGGACGCCGTGCAAGCGAGCGCGCGGCGTAGCGGACATCCTGCCAGATGCTGTCGATCATGTTCAGTACGTAGTGTCCGGCTTCCCTGGCCACCGAAGCGCGGAGCGCGAAGGTGGCAGCCGGACCTATTCCGCTTTCAGCGCTTCAACGGGATTCACCAGCGATGCTCGTCGGGCCGGCGCAAGGCCTGCCACGAATGCGACGGCCACCACCACGATCGTCGCCGTTCCGACGATCGCGGGTTCCGCGCCCGAAAGGCCGAAGAGAAGTGATTTCCCGAGTTGGCCCAGGCCGATCGCGAGTGCAATGCCGATCGCTCCACCTGCGACGACGATGCGTCCGACGTGCGTGAAGATCAGACGTTGAACATCACCGCGGCGCGCACCGAGCGCGATGCGGATGCCCATCTCGCGCACGCGGCGGGCGACGCTGTACGTCAGCATCGCGTAGAGACCGACGCCAGCCAGCAGCGTTGCGAGGCCGGCGAACGACGTCGAGAGCGTCGCGACGACGCGATCCTGCGAGACGCCGTTCCGGAGTTGCTCGGGCATCGTGCGCAGGTTTTCGATGGGCAGGTTCCGATCCGCTCGTGCGACGGTCGCGGCGATCGAGGACAACAACTGTTGCGGGTCGCCTGATGTTCGGACGTAAAACGCGATCGACCCGACCTGCGCCTGCTGCCGGTAGGGCATGAAGAATTGAGGCGGCGCCGCTTCTCGTACTCTGCCGTGTCTCGCATCGCGGGCCAGGCCCACGATTTCGATACCGAGCGTCGGCCGATCGCTCGCGCCGAGCGCCATGCGCGTGCCGACCGTGTGTCCCGTGAGGTTGAACTTACGCGCGAACGCCTCGTTCACGATCGTGACCGTCACCGGACGACCCGCGTCGGCGCGCGTGAACTCGCGGCCCTGCAGCATCGCGATCCCGACGGTCTTGAAGTAGTCCGCGCCAACCGACGCGTAGTTCGCGATGGTGTCGACGTCCGGCCCCCTGTCGAACCCCTCGACGGTCACGTTCCTGGCGGAGGCGCTGTTGGTGATCAAGGGGATGGTCGACTGGGTCACGGAGACCACGCCCGGGAGACCACGAATCGAGTCCTCGATCTGGTCGAACAGGGCGATCGATTGCGCGGTCGTGTATCCGTTCAGGTATGGCGATATCGAGAAGGTCATGAGCCCGTCGGTGCGGATGCCGAGATCCACTCGGGCGACGTTGACCATGCTGACGATGAACAGTCCAGCCTGGGCCAGGAGCGCCGTCGCCGCCGCGATTTGCGCGGTCGCCAGAGCCGCGCGCAGGCGTGAGCTGCCGCGCGATCCAGACGTGCGTCCCGACTGAGCCTGCAGTCCGCCGGCGATCCCGGCGCGGACGCCATGAAGGGCAGGAAAGAGCCCGAAGAAGAAACCGGTCGCGAGACCAAGCGCTAACGTGAACAGCAGCACCCGGCCGTCGACAGCGAGGTCGATCGCCCGGCTGTCGTCGGTCGGAAGCAGCCAGAGTATCAGCCGCACTGTTGCGCTGCACACGGCGATGGCGGCGACGCCGCCGGCGATCCCCAGCAGACAGGCTTCGCTCAGGAGCAGCCGGACAAGACGGGTGGTCGACGCGCCAATCGAGAGCCGGAGCGCGATCTCAGCAGAACGGTCCGCGGCCCTTGCCAGGAGCAGGTTGGCCACGTTCGCGCAGGCAATGAGCAGGACGAAGCCGGTCACCGCAAACATCAGAACGAGAATCCGTGAGATTTCTTCGCGCCCCCGGCTTCGTCCGCGTCCGCCTTCCTGCAGCACGATCGTGCGTGCCTGAAACTGTGCGCGGTCGCGATCGCTGCCGATGCCGGATTTCTGTGCCGGGTACTCGATCTCGCGAATGATGGTCGAGAAGGGCACCTTCAACTGCGCTTGCGCCTGCTCGCGCGTCGTGCCGGGAGCCAGGCGGCCGATCAGATACAGCCAGTGATCGTTGCGCTGCTCTCGCCCTGTCCAGCCCGGTCGCATGACATCGGCCATGGCCAGCGGCACGAAGACCTGCGGCAGATCCATTGCCGTCATTCCAGTGAAGCCATCGGAAGCGACACCAACGATTGTCATCGCCTGCCCGTTGATGACGAGCGGCTCGCCGATGACTGACGGATTCGAGCCAAAGCGTGTGGACCAATAGCGGTAGCTGAGCACGACGACGGGGTGCGCCCCCGCAGCACCGTCGTCGTCTGGTGTCAGTAGACGGCCAACCGCAGGCACGATCCCGAGGAGTGGAAAGAAGGCGCCCGACACCAGCTCGCCTTCGCTGCTGATTGTCTGGCCGCGATAGGCCAGGTTCGCTGGAAAGTCCCGATGCGCCGCGATGCCCGAAAGACCGAATTGTTTGAGGCGTTCGAGGTCCCGAAACAGCGGATAGCTGAATATCGCGTCGACGTCTCCAGCACCGCTGGTCGACCTGCTGCCGGGCCGCGGACCTGGCGATGTGATGAGCACGATCTCGTCAGCCGACGGGACAGGGAGGTGGCGGAGGATCAGGTGATCGAAGGCGGAGAAGATCGCGGAGTTGACGCCGATGCCGAGCGCGAGCGACAGCACGGTGACCGTCGTCACGAGTGGGCGCCGCGCAAGCGAGCGCGCGGCGTATCGAACGTCCTGCCAGATGCCGTCGATCATGTTCAGTACGTAGTGTCCGGCTTCAGCCGGACCTATTCTGCCCTCAAGGCTTCTACCGGATTGACCGAGGCC
>DATFRP010000045.1:0-8359 GCA_035263125.1 Vicinamibacterales bacterium | reverse complement strand
GTGGCACGGTTCCTGATGCTCGCGCTGGCCGGCGGGGAGAAAGATTATGTGTGATGCCGGAAAACAATCTTCTGTCACGACGTGAGTTCACGCTCGAGTCGGCCCTCGCAATTCTGAGCGCCGCAACGATCACGATCAGCTGCGGTGACGACAACCCGACGACGCCGACGAAAACCGACGTTCAGGGAGCGATAAGCATGAACCACGGGCATGTTGCCACGATTACAGGTGCACAGCTCACGTCGCCCTCCACCATCTCGCTGAATATCATGGGAACGGCGACGCACAATCACGTCGTCGATCTCACAGCGGCTGAGGTGACGTCGATTGGTAATCGGACGCAGGTGGCAAAGGTCTCAAGTACCGATAACCTTCATAACCACACGGTCACGTTCAATTGACGATTCTTCATCGGTAGCGCATCGTGTGATCGCGCCGGGTACACTCGAATCGTCGGCGGAAAGGTTGAGCTATGTCGGACGACAATCTCGTTACGCGACGTGAATTCACGCTCGAATGGGCGATGGCGATTCTGAGCGCTGCGACCATCACGATCAGTTGCGGCGACGATGGCCCAACCACTTCGCCGACACCTTCGGGCGACCGCACCGGTACGGTGAGCGCAAACCACGGTCACATCGCGACAGTCACAGCCGCGAGGATTGCGTCTCCCGCGGCCTTTTCGTTAGACATCCGCGGTCAGGCTGATCACCCGCATCTCGTGGATCTCACAGCGGCTGAGATCACGTCGATTGGCCAGAACGTGCGCGTGACGAAGACGTCGTCGATCGACAACTCCCACAGTCACACGGTGACGTTCAATTAAAGGAATCAGGAAGCAGGAATCAGGAATCAGGTCTGGGCCAGGGTACAGGCCTGATTGCTAGCCCAGGCCTGCATCCTGATTCCCGCATCCTGATTCCTGTTTAGTTCGCCGCGACGAGCCGCAGATCCAGACGAGCCTCCGCGAACGGGATCGTGAGTTCCTGGACCAGCGCCGTCGACGGCTTTTCCTTCCCGGTATACGCGAACTCGACGTTCGTCGGCTTGCCGGCGGTGACCGTGACCGGCTGCGTGAGCATGCCGAAGCGCTCGTGCCACACGCGGATCGTCCGCTTGCCGGCGGGCACGTTGTCGATTTTGAACGTGCCATCGGCGCCGCTGACCGCATAGTACGGGTGCGTCTCGACACCGATCCACGCGACCATCCACGAATGGATGTCACATCCCACACGCATCATCACGTCGGGACCCTTCAGCGTGATGTCGCGGGTGAGGCCCGCCTTGGGCTGGCTGAAGTTGAACGGGTTCACGGCGCCGCCGCTGTGGACGTTGTGGACTACGGGATCGTCGTTCACGATGTGCAGCGTGCCGCCTGTACGCGCGCCGATCACGCGCGGCGTGTAGACACAGTTACGCTGCTCGAGCGTGACCGGCTCTTTCGGGGGCGGCGTATTCGGAAACGTGCCCTGGAGATCGACGAACGCGTTGGCGAGAGCGCCGCTCTCGGTCACTACGACGTATTCCTGAATCGGCCGCTTGCCCGCGTTGAGCTTCCCGCACATCGGATCCATGCCCATCCGGATGATCGGATTGCCCGGAGGCGGTCCCGTCAGCTTCACATGACCGGTGATCGTGCCCGTCCTACCCTGTGCGGCCGCGTCGACCCGGAGCCATTCGGCCATGCCGATGACGACGACCGTGGAAAGAAGGAAAAGAAGAGGTCGTTTCATATCGATCCTACTTCTTTGGCTTCGGATCCGGTTCGTTGGTCAGCGGCTGCACCGGCTCGTTGGGATACCAGTACTGGCGATGACAGTTCTCGCAGGCGGTGTCGATCTCGGCCCCGACGTCGAAGAGGCCTTTCACGTCTCTCGAATCGATCACCGACAGGGCTTTGGACGCGATCTCGTGCAGCTTCCCGGCGCGCTGATACCAGGCGGCGCGGTCCTTGTTGATCAGCGCTTCCATCTCCGATGGCTCGAGTTCGATGCCCGGTGTCTCGGACTTCTCTCCGGACTTGGCGACATGACGGCCGGGAACCATCAACAGGTTGCTGGCTTCGACCAGCATGATGGCGCCGCTCCGCACCTTCATCCAGTCATCGTCGGTCTTCGGCGTGAGCTCGTGCACCCCCTTCAGGTCGACGGTGGTGGCGACCGACTCCCAGATCATGTCGCCCGCCGGATCGACGATGTGGAGCATGATGTCTTTGACGGTGGCGGTCGTCGTGTACGGCGGTGTCTGAGACGCCGTCGTCGTGGCGGCGGCTTCGGGCTGCTTGGCCTGACAGGCCGCCAGTGCAAGACAGAGGGGGAAAATGAGAGCGGGAATGATCCTGATCATGTCGTCGCACGATACCGCAGGCGATGATTAATTGTTCATGAATTATTCGTCAGGATCAGGGAGTAGTATGGGCGCAGGTATGGCAGGTATGAGAGCGTTCGCATCGGGATGTCTGCTGCTTGCGGCAGTGGTGGCGGGGTGTTCGAAAAGTGAACCACCATCCGCTCAGCCGGCTGCCCCTGTCCCTGTTGCTCCGCCCGCAGCAATCGGATCCGCGGGCCGTCTTTTCGTCACGAACGAGAACGGAGGGGACATCTCCGTCATCGACGTGGCATCGCATCGCGTGACCGCGACCATCCCCGTGGGCAAACGGCCGCGAGGGATCCGGCTGAGCCCGGATGGCACGTTGCTGTATGTCGCGCTGAGCGGATCACCGATCGCCGGGCCCGGCGTCGACGAAAGCAAGCTGCCGCCGCCGGACCGCAAGGCCGACGGCATCGGTGTGATCAGCGTGGCGGATCAGAAGCTCGTGAAGGTCATTCGAGTCGGGACCGATCCGGAGCAGACGGCCGTGAGCGCCGACGGAAAGCGCCTGTTCATCGCGAACGAAGATGCCGGTGAAGCCAGCGTGGTCAACATCGAGGACGAGAAGATTCTCGGGACGTTCAAGGTCGGCGGCGAGCCCGAAGGCGTGCAGTTGAGGCCCGACGGGAAAGTCGTGTATGTCACCTCGGAGGAGGATGGACAGGTCGCGGTCATCGACGCGAACGCGCTCAAGCTCCTGAAGATCATCAAGGTCGGTCCCCGCCCGCGTTCGACGACGTTCCTGCCCGATAGCTCGCGCGCGTACGTGACGACAGAGAACGGCGCGGCGGTGTGGCTGGTCGACGCGCAGAAGCACGACGTCATCAAGACGATTCACCTTTCGGGTCAACTCGTACGCCCGATGGGAGGCGTCGCAGCACCCGATGGCAGCTTCGTCTACATCACCACCGGCCGCGGCAAGAACGTGCTGTTCATCGACACCAGGTCCAACGAGGCGGTCGCCGCAATCGAAGTCGGGGAGCGCCCGTGGGGAATCGCGGTGTCGCCGGATGGGAAGACGCTGTTCACCGCGAACGGCCCCTCGAACGACGTCTCGATCATCGATGTCGGGACCAAGACGATCACCGCTAAAGTCATGGTCGGCGATCGCCCCTGGGGCGTCGCGTTTGTGCCCTAGGCGCTGGGCCCTCCTGAAGCAATCTTCATCAACTCTTCAGACTCTCCTAATGTTCTGATCTCCGTCGCGGGTAGCATCGCAGGCAGGCAGTGAAGCTCCACCTCAAACCGTCGAGTCGTGGAGGCAGAGGGCTCCGCTTCACTGCTGCCCGTGTTTTTCTGGCCCCGCTTCGCGGGGCTCGACATCTCCTAACGCGGTCGACAAAACTTGCTTCATTCGTAACGATGTCAGCGTTAGGAGATGTCGAGGGCATGGACCGCGGTCCTCGTGAGACCTTGCTTGTCGCTGCGGCGTGCAAGTAAACTTTCCCGGCTGTTTTTTGACATTCATCGAGGTGGCATCTATGCGAGTCCTGACCGTAGCAGCACTCTCATTGCTGGCGGTGTCGTGTTCGAGCAATGCACCCGCGCCGGGCGGTACGACGACCCCGGCACCGGGCGCCCCGCAAGTCAAGGGCACCCTCAACCAGGTGATGCGCGGCATTCTGTTCCCCAATTCGAACATCATCTTCGACGCGCAGACCAACGATCCAGGCAAGCCGCCAGATCCGAAAGAGAAGGGCTCAGGCAGCGCGTCCGCGCTGTACGCCACCACCTACGGTGGGTGGGAGGCGGTCGAGAACGCATCGATCGCGCTGGGAGAGGCGGCCAACCTCGTGCAGCTTCCGGGTCGCTCCTGCGCGAACGGGAAGCCGGTGCCGCTGAACGATCCCACGTTCCAGAAAGGCCTCGCCGCGCTTCGCGAAGCCTCTGGGGTCGCCTACAAAGCGGCGCAGGCGAAGAACATGGACCAGGTTCTCGACGCGGCCGACAAGGTCACGATGGCGTGCTCGACCTGCCACGACGTGTATCGCGACGTGCAGGTCAACGGCAAACCGGCGGGCATCGAAGCGCGTTGCAACCCGAAAGGCTAGGAATACATAGGAATCAGGATTCAGGAATCAGGAATCAGGCCTGGGCTAGGGCGCAGGGCTGATTCCTGGCCCAGCCCTGATCCCCGATTCCTGATTCCTCTTGAGGACTAATGAGTGTGATGAGAGTCGCGATCCTTGCCTGTGCCGTCGCGTGGCTGGCTACGTCGGTGGACGCACAACGCCTCGGCGGCGATCCGAAAGCGGCCGCGGTCAAGAACCCGGTGCCGGCGACCGCCGCATCGGTCAAGGCCGGGCAGCGGTTGTACGAAAAGAACTGCCGGCAGTGCCATGGCACCAAGGGCAAGGGCGACGGCACGCTTGCGCCAAGCAATCCGAAACCGGCGGACTTCAGTGACGACAAGTGGGATCACGGATCGAGCGATGGCGAGATCTACACGCTCATTCTCAACGGCGCCCCCGCGCGCTCAGGGCAGAAAGAGTCCGAGATGAAGCCGATGAAGGGCACCCTGTCACCAACTGAAATCTGGCAGGTGGTCAACTACATCCGCACCCTGGGACCGAAAACGCCTGCGGCCGCTGCGGCCAAGAAATAGCAGGCGACATTACACAGAGGACCGTGCTCGGCCCCAGGTTCACACGCCTCATCGCCCTGTGCGTGTTCGTGCTCGCCGGAGGTGTCGGCTGCAGCTTCGTCGAACGCAACGTTCCGAAGCCGGCGTCCGCTGCGCTCCTGCCCGGGCAGTCGGCGGACGTCTTCACGACCGCGCGTCCGACGTTCGCCGCGGCGCTGAACGACTTCCTCGATCGACGGCCTGCTCCCGTGCAGCCGCTGGAGTTTCCACACTACATCCACGTGCAGAAGAAGATTGCCTGCACGGAGAACTGCCACGAGAGCGTGTTGACCGGACCGGTAGCCGGGCTGCCGAGCGTCCGCACCTGCATGGGGTGTCACAACTCGATCGCCACCGACCGGCCGCGCATCCAGCGCATCACGCAGATGCGCAAGGACGGAGTCGATCTCGCCTGGCAACGGGTGTTCGGCTACACGAAGCAGGCGCACGTCAAGTTCAACCACGCGCCGCACATCCGCAAGGAGATCGCCTGCGCGACCTGTCACGGCAACATCGCTGAGCAGACCGTCGCGCAGCGGAACGTCGATCTGAACATGGGCTTCTGCGTGAACTGTCATCGACAGCGGAATGCGCCGACGGATTGCCTCACGTGTCATTTCTGAGACCTGTAATGCAAAATGCAAAATTCAAAATGCAAAAAGCGTCACGGCCGCTTTCTGCGTTCTTCCATTTTGCATTTTGCATTTCGCATTTTGCATTACAGGTAGTGTGATGGATCGCAGGTCTTTCATCAGACTGACGGCCATCTCTGGCACCAGCGCCGCACTTGCCAGCTGCGGCACACCCGAGAACGAGCTGATTCGCTTCGTTCCCGACGAAGACATCGTTCCCGGGCAGGCGGTGTTCAAGCCGGGCGTGTGTCCGCTGTGCCCGGCGGGCTGCGGTCTGACGGTTCGGCTGATGGACGCCGACGCCGATGTCGTTCGCAACGGCAAGAGCGGCGTGGTGCAGATCCTCGCCGCGAAGAAGCTCGAAGGCAATCCAGCGTATCCAGTGAACAGGGGTGGACTGTGCGCTCGCGGTCAGGCCGCCATCCAGACGACCTATCACCCCGATCGAATCACGCAGCCGCTGAAGCGATCGGGAGAACGCGGCGACGGCCGCTACACCGCAATCTCGTGGGATGACGCGGTCGCTGAGGTGGTATCGCATCTCGACGCGATCGCGGGAACGGGAACGCCGAAGCCGCTCGCGTTCCTTGCGAGATCGGGTGGTGGCCATCGCGCTGCGCTCATCGCGCATTTCCTCGCCCGCTTCGGAGCGCCCGCCGCGATCACGCACGATGTATTCGGGGACGAGGTGCTGCGGCGCGCGAATGCGATCAGCTTCGGCCGCGAGCAGCCGCCGACGTTCGATCTCGCCAACTCGCGTCACGTGATCAGCTTCGGCGCCGATTTCCTCGGCACATGGAATTCCCCGGTGGCACAGGGCGACGCCTACGGCGCGATGCGTCAGGGGCGATCGGGTGTGCGCGGCACCTTCGTGCAGGTCGAGCCGCGCATGTCGCAGACCGGCGCAAACGCCGATGAATGGGTGCCGGCACGACCCGGGAGCGAAGGCGTCGTCGCGCTCGGGCTCGCCCACATCATCATGAAGGAGAAGCTCCGGCCCGCATCGGCGGCGGGACGGGCAGGGGGGGCCATCGACGGCTGGAACGGGGAGCTGTCCGAGTTCATGCCCGAGCAGGTGGAGTCGATCTCCGGTGTGTCGGCCGCGCGGCTCGCGCGACTGGCGAAGGAGCTCGTCGATCGATCGCCGTCGATCGTCATCATCGGGGGTGCGCCGCTCGCGCACACCAACGGGCTGTTCAACGCGCTGGCGGTGAACGCCCTCAATGCGCTGCTTGGCAGCGTCGAGACGCCTGGCGGCCTGTTCTTCACGCCGCAGCTGAATCTTGCCGCGGCGACAAAAGTGCCTGCGGCGACGTCACCGGCATCCGAGCCGCTCGACAGACTGGCGTCCGCAATGCTCGCCGGCGGTTCGTCGTCACCGCAGGTCGTGCTGATCGACGGCGTGAACCCCGTGTTCACCGCGCCTCCTGGCTGGAAGCTGCGCGACGCGTTGCAGAAGGTGCCGTTCATCGCCAGCTTCGGAAGCTTCCTGGATGAGACGAGCAGTCTCGCAGACGTCATCCTCCCCGATTCTTCGTTCCTCGAGTCGTGGGCCGAGGCGTTGCCCGCATCGGGATCGATGATCGCGGTGGCAGGCGCCGCGCCGGCTGCGATGAAGCCGCTGCACGAGACGCGTGCGATGCCGGACGTGCTGATCGAGATCAGTCAGAAGCTCGCGCGTTCGCTGATGCTGCCGTGGCAGACGTTCGAAGAGATGCTCACTGCGAGCTTCATGGCGCTGCCGTCGATGACCAAGGACGTCGACGCATGGACCGACGCGCAGGAAAAAGGCGGATGGTGGGGCAGTCTGCCCGCATCGCTGACCGTGCCGCCTTCTGCCGCGGTCGCCACCAAAGCGATGTCACACGCGGCGGCGGAGCTCGATGGCGATCCCAAGGAGTTCCCGCTGAACTTCCTGCCGTACGCCTCGTCTGCGTTCCTCGACGGATCGCTGGCACATCTGCCGTGGCTGCAGGAGCTGCCCGATCCGATGACGTCGGCGATGTGGAGCAGCTGGATCGAGATCAATCCAGCGACCGCCGCCAAGCTGGGTGTAGGCGAAGGCGACGTCGTCGAGATCGCGTCGGCACACGGCAAGGTGCGCGCGCCTGCGGTCGTGTCGCCCGGCATCGCGCCCGATGTCGTCGCCATGCCTGCCGGTCAGGGACATCGCACGTTCACGCGCTATGCGAGCGGCCGCGGCGCGAATCCGTTCGACGTGCTGGCGCCGAAGATGGTGGCCGAGACCGGCGCGCTGGCGTGGGCGGCGACGCGCGTGAAGTTGACGCGAATATCCGGGCCCGACGGGAGTTTGATTCTCTTCGCAGGTGGGTCGCGCGAAGAAGAGCACGGTCGGTGAGCGCCGTAGGTCAAAGGTCAAAAGGCAAAGGTCAAAGGTGAGGTCAAAGGGCAATGTATAAGGTGCAAGGTTTGGGTGCCAGGTCTCAGGTGCGGGTGAAAGGACAGTGTGCTTCGACGCTTGTGCTTGCATCGACACCTACACCTTGGACCTTGCCCTTCCCACCTGCACCCACACCTATACCTTTGACCTTACCTTTGACCTTTGACCTTTGCCATTTGACCTACGGAACGCGCCCTTTGACCTACGGAACGCGCCCTCTGCCCTACGAGGCCCTCTAACCATGCCGAAGTGGGGGATGGCCGCCGACCTGGACCGCTGCAACGGCTGCGGCGCCTGCGTGACTGCCTGTCACGCCGAGAACAACATCTCGAC
>DATFRP010000044.1:0-6455 GCA_035263125.1 Vicinamibacterales bacterium | reverse complement strand
TGCTGCCCCAGCTCCAGGCCGATCGCTCGATACTGGCCGCGCTGCTCGCCGGCAGCCTGTCGCACGATCGCGTATGGGAGAAGTCGGATATCGACATGCTGCTCGTCACCGTCGATGACAAGCTCGCGGGGCCGCCGTACGTGTCGCTCAACGCCGACGGCGTCAACGTGCACGCGATGCTGATGCAGCGGGCGGAGTTTCGAAAGCTGGCCGAAGGCAGCGTGCATCAATCGTTCATGCACTCGTTCCTGGCCAAGAGCCGGGTGTTGTTCACGCACGACGACACGATCCGCGATCTGTGCGAGCGGCTCCAGCGCATCGGCGAGCGCGACACGTCTCTCGCGCTGCTCCGCGCCGGCACTCACGTGCTGCCCTCTCTCTACAAGGCGCGCAAGTTTCTGCTCACACGCGGCGACCTCGAGTACACGGCGCTCTGGATCCTTTACGCCGCAACGCCGCTTGCGCAGGTCGAGGTCATCTCGGCACGCCGGCTGGTCGACCGCGAGGTCATCCTGCAGGCGCTCGACCTGAACCCTCAGTTCTTCAAGATCGTCTATACGGATCTCTTGAACGCGAAGAAGACCAGGAAGGCGGTGGAGGACGCGCTCGGGGCCGCTGACGCGTATATGGCGAAGCGGGCGAAACGGCTGTTCGCGCCCGTGCTCGACTACCTTCGCGACGCGGGCGAGATCCGATCGGCGAGCGACATCGAGGACCACTTCTCGCGCAACTTCGGAATCGAGGGCGTCACGACCGCCTGCGAATATCTCTCCGATCGGAACCTGATCGTCAAGGCGTCCTCGCCGGTTCGCGCAACCAAGCGCAGCTCGGCATCGTTGCAGGAGCTCGCGTTCTTCCTCCCGGATGAAGTCGATGGCAAGTAAGGCAGACATGCGCGTGGCGCAAGCGGCGAAAACCAACGGTATTCGAACGACGATCGCCGTCCAGGGCGCGCGCGTCCACAACCTGAAGAACATCTCGGTGGAAATCCCGCGCGACAGTCTCGTTGTCGTCACCGGGCTGTCGGGCTCGGGCAAGTCGAGCCTCGCCTTCGACACGATCTACGCGGAAGGCCAGCGCCGGTACATGGAGTCGCTCTCGACCTATGCCAAGCGATTCGTGGCGCAGGTCGCGAAACCTGATGTCGACTTCGTGTTCGGTCTGTCGCCGGTGATTTCGATCGAGCAGAAGACAGTCGCGAGCAACCCGCGCTCCACCGTCGGCACGATGACCGACATCGCCAGTTATCTGAACCTGCTGTTTGCAACGATTGGACAGCCGCACTGTCCCCGCACCGGCGAACCGACGCCGAGCCGCTCGGCGAGTCAGATCCTCGAGGCAATCCTCGGGCTGCCCGAAGGCACCGAGATCGAGCTGCGTGCGCCGGTGTTCAAGGTCTATGGCGAGGACCTGAACTACGTGTTCACCGAGGTCCGCAAGAAGGGCTGTCGCCGCCTGATCGTCGACCGAAAAGCGATCGACATCTCTGACGAGACGGAGCTCGAAGCCTCGGACGTCGAGCACATGGACGCCGTCGTCGACCGCTTCGTCGTCAAGCGCGCCAACGAGAAGGCGATCCGCGCGGGTATCGCCAGCACGCTGCTCGTCGGCGACGGCCTCCTGCAAGTGCATGCGGTCAAGGGGGCATCGAAGGCCGAGCTCGAACGCTTCTACAAAGGCCTCTGCAGCCCGACGCACCACTTCGTCTACGGCGACATCGGCCCCGAGTTCTTCATGTTCAACAACCCGGAGAGCGCCTGCCGCACCTGCGGTGGGCTCGGCGTCGACAAGCTCACGCACCCGGACCTGCTGGTGCCGGACGTCAAGCGAAGCATCGTCGACGGATGCTTCGTGAAGGAAGCCTTCCGCTACAACCCCGAGACCTGGGACGGTATGCTGATGTTCAGCCTGTCGAAGGCGATCGGCTTCTCGCTCGACAAGCCGTGGAAAGATCTGCCCGAGCGCGCGCGCAAAGCGATTCTCTACGGCATCGAACCGAAGAAGATCAAACTGATTGCGCCACCAGGGACGAAAGATTCGCGCCCCAAATGGGCGGGCAAAGAGATTGGGTTTCCGGGCGTGGCGCGTCGCATCGAGCGCTGGTATCGCCGGTACCGTCAGCGCGGCGAGGCAAACTCGCGCATGGAACAGTGGCTCGACAAGGTGATGGTCGAGCACACGTGCCCGGACTGCAACGGCACGCGTGTACGCGCGACTCGCCTGCTCTTCACGATCGCCGGCAAGACGCTCTACGACGTCGGACAGCTTCACTTCGACGAGCTGCACGCGTTCGTGAACTCGATCAAACCGACCGGACGCGGCGCGGACGCGGGCCGCCAGGTGCTCGGCGAGATCCGCAACCGCGTCGAGCTGCTGCTCGGCATCGGTCTCGATTACCTGAACTTCAACCGGCGATCGAGCACGCTCTCGGGTGGCGAGTCGCAACGTATCCGTCTGTCCACGCAGATCGGGTCGGGCCTCATGGGCATGCTCTACGTGCTCGATGAACCAAGCATCGGCCTGCACCCCAAGGACAACGTCAAGATGATCGCGACGCTCAAGAGCCTGCGCGACATCGGCAACACGGTGATCGTCGTCGAGCACGATGAGGACACGATCCGCTCGGCCGATTACCTGATCGAGATGGGCCCCGGCCCCGGAGTACACGGTGGCGAGGTCGTGGTGCAGGGTTCCATCGACGACCTGTTGCGCAACCAGCGATCGCCGACCGGGCTGTACCTCTCGGGCGTCCGCGAGATCGAAACACCGGTACGCCGGCGGCGTGGGAACGGCAAAGCACTCGAGGTCCGCCGAGCGCGCGAGAACAACCTGAAGAACGTGGACGTCGCGTTTCCGCTCGGCACGTTGATCGCGGTGACCGGCGCGTCGGGGTCTGGCAAGAGCTCGCTGGTCAACGAGATCCTCTATAAGGCGCTGTGGAAGCGGCTGGTGGACACACGCGCGCTGCCGGGCGATCACGATGGCGTGGATGGAATGGAGCACATCCACAAAGTCGTCAGCATCGATCAGACGCCGATCGGCCGTAACAGCAGATCGAATCCGGCGACCTACGTCGGCTTCTACGACACGATCCGCGACCTCTTCACGCAGGCGCCGCTCTCGGTCGAGCGCGGCTACAAGCCGGGACGATTCAGCTTCAACGTCAAGGGCGGTCGCTGCGAGGAGTGCCAGGGTGAAGGCGTGATCACCACGCAGCTCTATTTCATGCCCGACGTCGAGGTCACGTGCGGCGTCTGCAAGGGCGCGCGTTTCAACAGCGAGACGCTGGAAGTGACGCTGCGCGGCAAGACGATCGACGACGTGCTGAACATGTCGATCGAGGAGGGCGTCGCCTTCTTCGAGCAGGAACCGTCGGTACATCGCAAGCTCGACGTCCTGAACGCGCTCGGTCTCGGCTACCTCACGCTCGGGCAGTCGGCGACGACGCTTTCAGGCGGCGAGGCGCAACGCGTGAAGATCGCGACGGAGTTGAGCCAGCTCCAGCGCGCCAAGCACACGGTCTACATCCTCGATGAGCCGACGACGGGTCTGCACCTCGCGGACATCGAGCGGCTGCTGCACGCACTCAACCAGTTGGTCGACGCCGGACATACGGCGATCGTCATTGAGCACCATCTCGATGTGATCAAAACGGCCGATCATGTGATCGACCTCGGACCCGATGGTGGTCATGCTGGCGGTGAGGTCGTCGTAACCGGAACACCCGAGAGGATCGCCATGTGCAAGGCCTCGCACACGGGAAGGTTTCTCAAGCAACGACTGACGTAATTCAGAATTGAGAATGCAGAATGCAGACACTGTCCGAATTCTGCATTCTGCATTCTGAATTACAGCGCGGGTCTATTCATCGACCCCGCGGAACCGTACCGTGTGCCCGTCCGGATAGGTGATCGCGATCAGAAGTCCAACCGGACTCTTCCCATCGAGTGCCGGCGTCAACGTCACAGTGATTTCATCCCCGACGTGCAGGGCATTCGGTCCTCCGGTCTTGCCGAGCCCGAGCCTCGCGATCTGCTGCACGCTGCCGCCGACGATCGCCCACTCGACGGTCTTCCCGTCGTCGCCCTTGGCCTCGATTCTCAACGACGAATGGGGATTGACCAGCCTGAATGCCTTGAACGTTCCTGTTACCTTTGCCTCTTTCCCCAGCGCGTACACGCCAGCAAGGGAATGATGCGCGTACACCGACGCACTCGCCAGGAGGCACGCGCACAGGACGACGACGGATCGCATTGTCCATTTGGTCATGAGTACATCCTCCAGATGGGCTGCCTTCCGCCTTCGCGCGACACGCGCTACGGCGAGAGCAGCCCCTACGTACGTCAGTGTCAGTGTCGAATCTGTGAAGCTGCTGCGTCGGTCTCTTGGCTCGTCTCGCAGTAGCCTCGTTCTCGAATGAGAGCCGCGTTTGGACCCGCGTTGCGCCGGACCACACGTGTCGGGAACACCAATGGCTCCGCGAACACCTCGGGGTCCTCGACCGTCACGTCGTAGAAGATGGCATCACCTTCACGCCTGAACTTCTCCACGACATGCATGTCCGTCGAATGGAAGTACCCGCCGCGACCGATCCAGGTCGTGTCGATGAACCCGATCGAGTCGAGCACGAGCGTGTCGCCCTCCCAGCGTCCGACGGTGTTGCCCATGTAGTTCTGCTCGAGATCGGCGTTTTCAGTGCGCTTGCGATTGTCGGTCGGGATGATGCGGTACTCGCCGTATCCGCCGCCGGCATCGCCTCCCATATAGAGGAAGGTGATGTCGTTCTCCGTCTGCCAGATTCGCCGCGGTGGACCCTGCCGCGGAACGCCCAGCGGCTGGCAGGTCATGACGGGATCGTACTTGTTCGTCCACATGTCGAGCTGCTGCACTTTGTCCCAGTGCTCCGGCTTGTACAGCGGACGACCCAACTGACCGAACCGCGAAGGTGAGTAGAGCTCGAAGTCCTCGGTCTGATTGGTGCCTCTGTTGCAGGGTTTTGCCTGCGTCGGACCGCATCGACGCCCGCCGTTCCCCATGTAGTTTCCGATCCAGTCATTCCACGCCCACGCGCCCGTCAAGTCGGGATGCGCGCCGAGTCGCGGTGTGGTCGCCTTCGTGTTCGCCGGCGGCTCCTGCTTCGCGAACACGATCGCGGGAGCCTTCGTGGTGACGGTCATCGCCTTCTGCACGCTTGGCGGCACCGGCGCAACGACGTATACATTGCCGGTCTCGGTGACATCCGTCGTCAGATCCCGGACGACCGCGCCGTTCTTCTTTTCGGTCATCTTGCCGGCGTAAAAGACCTCGATGTGGTTCAGCGGGTTGTTCCAGTCTTTGTAGTCGCTGTAGGTGAACTCGGTTGTCGTCTGGCCTTGCGTGACGACGACCTTCTCGGTCATGTATTTCGCATCGAGTGTGGCCTTCGCCGTCGCGCCTGCCACACCTGGAATCGGGAACGTCACAACCGGCTTGCCGGCTTCCCACGCCAGGGAGGTGTTGCCCATCTTGTCGACGCCATCGGTGATCACCGTGCCCGGGTTGGCCCCCAACGTCCAGGTGTCCATCGTTCCTGCGAGCGCCGACTTGGGTGCGCCCTGGGGACTGGCCCAGATGCGAATGAGCCGCTCCTGCACGGCTGCCGGCATCGCAGCAACCTTACCCTTCGTTCCGGCGATCTCTGCGCCGGGGGTGTCCTCGTTCCACGCGTACTGCCAGCTGACCACCTCGATGTTCGAGTAGGTCTGCTTGTTCGCGCGTGTGCAGGTGTACTGAACCCTCTGACTGAGCGTCTGATAGTTGGTGCTCGCGCGATACTTCGAGAGCGAGCACGGCTGGCCGTCTGCCTGAATGGTGCCGCCTTTGGCCTGATACTCGAGCGTCGCGACCATGTCGCGCTCGTCGGTGCCCTTCAGCATCCCCTGGCCCCACATCCAGTTGAAGAGCACGGCGCGCAAGTCCTTGGCGCCCGCCGCGGGTGTGTAGGGCGCACCAGCGTTCGGATCGGCGCCGCGACCGCGTCCGCCGCCAGCGGCTGCGCCGGGCGCAGCTCCCGGACCTTGCGCCGGAGCCTGCGCAGCGAGCGTCATCGCCATGCCGATCGCGATGACGAGCGCGAGCGCCGCGCGTGTCCAACGAATCCGTCCACCTTCGCGCGTCGCGCTGCGGCGGACCAGTCGACCAACATCCATGGTGGTCCTCCCTTATCGATCAGTGCACCTGCTCGAGAGACGTTCACGAATCGACACGTATCGAACCATGACGCAGGCCCGAATTGTTCCTGGCGGATTCTAGCGCAGGAGGTTGGCGGCGGATCGGTTCTTGTCTCGTGGGAGGCGCGTGCCAGAACCCGCCTCTGCCGGCCCTTATTTGAACCCGCCCAGATCGTCGGCCGCCTTCGGCCGCTGCATTCCCTTCTCGAAATACTCCTCCCAGATGCGCGCCCACGGGCGGTCGAA
>DATFRP010000043.1:0-34922 GCA_035263125.1 Vicinamibacterales bacterium | reverse complement strand
CCCGTCTCGGCATCGCGGTGGGGGAACTCGCTGCCGAGCACGGGGTCACCACCCGCACCATCCGTCGCGACCTCTCTGCGCTCGGGCGCGCTGGCTTTCCCCTCTATCAGGAGGAGGGCAGTCCGTGCCTGCTCTGGAAGCGCATCCCAGTCAGCGACTCCATCGTCTGGAAGGCGGAGGTCTCCTGCTCGAATTGCAGGTGTCGATCGACATGGCTCTGCGACGTTGGATCCTTGGCCTTGGCGCGCAGGCTCGCGTGCTTGCACCCGCGCGACTGGCGGCAGAGATCATCGAAGAACTGCAGGCAGCCTGTCACTCCTACGCCAAACGGGCTCAACGTGTCCGCGGGCCAGTCCTCGCGTCGCCCAGGCAGCCGCTGTTGCCATTCGGCGAGCTGCATGTGTTGACGCTGGTGAGCGAAAGGGTCGCGTAGGACCCATTCCGGCACGCCCGGCTCTTACCGTGTCTCCCGATGCTCACACATTCAGGGAGGACACTCGTGAGAACAGTTTCGCTCATCGTGCTGATTGGATGCCTATGGACCGCGCCCGCGTTTGCGCAGAATGAGAAAGGGTGGTTCGACGTCGATTTCGGTGTGGCCAGCGCCGCCGAGAACGTAACTGTCACTGCGTCCAGTGCGCGCCTCTTTCTCGAGAACGCTACGTTTGGCGTCGCGTACGACGTGCCACGCGGTGCATCCTTCGATTTCGGCGGCGGCTACATGGTGACGCGGATTGTCGGTGTTGGCGTCAACTTCCAGGGGACCGCACACGAGGGCTTCCCAGGGCTCAGCATCCGGATACCGCATCCTCTGTTCTTCAACGCATACGCCACAGACGCGGGACCAGGTGCGGTGGCGCTTCAGCGGACCGAGGGGTCAGTGCACATTCAGGCGATGGTCGTTGCGACGCCGAACTCCCAGCGCTTTCGCGTTCGTGTCTTCGGCGGACCAACCTTCTTCCGTGTCACGCAGGACACCGTCGATCGAATTCTCTACAACCAGGTATTCCAGGTCCTCGGCCCGCTCAATTCTGTGGACATTACGCGATACGAGTACAGCGAATCGCAGGGAACCGGCTGGGGCTTCCATGGCGGAGCCGACGCGGCGTTCTACTTCTCTCGTGTCGTCGGTGTCGGCGGATTCGCCAGATTCAGCCGTGGCACAGTCGAACTGAGCGATCTGAGTGGCGCATTCGACGTCGATGCTGGAGGTTTCCAGACCGGCGGCGGATTGCGTTTCAAGTTCTGAAAACTGGCGACCGTGTTCGGGAAGCCGCGGTTAGCCGCTTTTGTGAGACAGCAATGCAGCGCATAGATGGTCGATTGGTGTTCTCGCCCAGCGATTTGAATCACTTCTTGGCGTGCGAACACCTGACGTGGCTCGAACGACAGCGAGACCCGCCAACCCCACGTCGGTCGCGGGATCCACATGCGGATCTACTCGCGGCGAAGGGGGCTGAACACGAACGCGCCTGGCTCGATCGGTTTCGCGACGATCGACGTGCCATCCGCACAATCGAGGTCACAGGCGCGGAACGCGACTGGCGGCGGGAGGCGGATCTCACTCGCGCAGCGATGCAATCTGGCGCCGAGGTGATCTACCAGGGTGTCTTCCTCGACGGGGACTGGCACGGCATCAGCGACTTCCTCGTAAGGGTCGATCGTCCATCCGAGCTCGGCGCATGGAGCTACGAGGCCTGGGACACGAAGCTGGCGCGTCGATCGAAGCCGTACTTCGTTCTGCAATTGTGCTTCTACACCGAACAGATCGCGCGTATCCAGGGCGTCACGCCGGAGCAGATGGTCATAGTGCTGGGAACGGGCGAGTGCGAGCGCCTGCACTACAGAGAGTTCGACGCGTACTACCGGGCTGTCCGCACGCGGTTCATCACAGCCGTGCAGGCGGAGTTCTCGACATATCCGTATCCGGTCGAACACTGCGGACTGTGCGTATACCAGAGCGGTTGCGAACGCCGTTGGCAAGAGGACGATCATCTGAGTCTCGTCGCCGACATCCGGCGCGATCAGGTTGAGCGCCTGAACGAAGCTGGCGTGGCGACTGTCGCTGCGCTCGGGAGGTTCGATCCCGGTCAGCGAGTCGGAATTGGCGAGCTTGCTCTGCGGCGGATCCAGCAGCAGGCCGCGTTGCAATCAGAGTTCAGAGAAAGAGGCCGACATCGGTACGACCTGCTCCCTCTCGACGAACGCACCGGGTTCCGGCTGCTGCCCCAGCCGTCTCCGGGCGATGTCTTCTTCGACATGGAGGGTGACCCGTACTACAGTCCGGAGCGCGGTCTGGAGTACCTGTTCGGGGTCATGACGGTCGACAGCGGCGAGGCTCGATTCGAGGCCATTCATGCGCTCGACCACCAGGCAGAGAAAACGGCTTTCGAGCGGTTCATCGACCTCGTACACGACCGCTTGAAGCGATGGCCAGATCTGCACATCTACCACTACGCGGCATACGAGCCGGCGGCCCTGAAACGGCTCATGAGCCGTTACGCGACGCGTGAGGACGAGCTCGATGATCTGCTCCGCCGGGAGCTATTCGTCGATCTGTTCCAGGTGGTTCGCCAGTCGCTGCGAGTCTCGCACCCGAGCTACTCGATCAAGAGCATCCGCACGTTTTTCATGCGCGACGCCGGACAAGGTAGCGTGACAACGGGCGGCGACTCGATTCTCGAGTTCGAACGTTGGCGTCAAACCGGCGACTCCAGGATCCTGCAGGCGATCACGGACTACAACCGTGAAGACTGCGTGTCGACGGTGAAGCTGCGTGACTGGCTCCTGGATCTCAAGGCGGAGGCGGAGCAGCGTTTTGGTCAGATAGTCGGCTGGAAGCCGGTTGGCGAATCGACTGTGTCGGAGGCACGCGAAGCTATAGACGCTCTGACTCAGACGCGTGTCGATCGGCTGCGGGCACTTGGTTCCGCGGAATCGAAAATGCTCGCCGACCTTCTCAACTACCATCGTCGCGAAGCCAAGCCGGAGTGGTGGGCCTACTACGACCGCCAGAAAAAGTCGCTCGATGAACTGCTCGAAGATACCGAGGCAATCGCCTGTCTGGAGCCCGCGTCGGATGAGACGCCCGTCCCCGATAAGAAATCGACGATTGTTCCGCTCGACTTCCCGGACCAGGAATTCAAACTCGCATCGCACCCGAAGAATCAGCTCGAAGATCCATTCAGAGGTGTGAAAGCTGGCGCCGCGGTCCGCATCGACACTGCACGAAGGCGCCTGCACTTGCGTCGAGGCCCGAAAGCAGCAGCCGAGCCGATTCCTTCGGCGTTGGTGAAAGGGAAGCCGGTTCGCGACGACGTTCAGCGTGATGCGCTTGGGCGCCTGGCTGACGCGATGGCCGACGACCTCGATCGCTACCACGCGGTGCGCGCACTACTGGGACGAGACCTTCCACGATTCGAAGACCGGCGCTCTGGCGACCGGATTCAGACGATGGATCTCGAGGAGCAGAAGAGATTGATAGCGGCGCTGGACCGTAGCTATCTCTTTATCCAGGGGCCGCCAGGCTCGGGAAAGACATGGACTGGGGCGCGGCTGATCGTGTCGTTGCTCGCTGCCGGCAGGCGAGTCGGTGTCGCAGCCCTCAGTCACAAGGCGATCAATAACGTACTCGCGGAGGTCGAAAACGCTGCTCGCCAGTCCAGAGTTCGTTTCGCGGGTTTGAAGAAATGTAGCGACGATGACGACAGGTTCGACGGCGAGTTCATCGAGAATACCTTTGAGAACTCTGATTGTGAGAGTTCGGACGCCCACCTGATCGCGGGCACATCGTGGCTTTTTTCCCGAGAGGGCATGGACGGCCGCATCGACTGTCTCTTCATCGACGAAGCAGGCCAGTTGTCGTTGGCAGACACGGTCGCGATGGGCACCGCCGCCATGAATCTGGTGCTGCTTGGCGATCCACAGCAGCTCCCTCAGATTCAGCAGGGAATTCATCCAGGGGATTCAGGCCGCTCCGCGCTCGAGCATCTGCTGCTCGGCGCAGCAACCGTCGCAGAGGATTGCGGGATCTTCCAGGAGCGCACGTACCGTATGCACCCGGCGATCTGCGCCTACGTTTCTGAACTGGCTTACGACGGCCGACTTCGCAGCGACGAGAGGTGTGAACGCCAGACGGTCGCGTCGCGCGGACTGAACGGTGCCGGTATTTGTCACATTCCGGTCGTGCATCAGGCCAATGCTCAGGCCTCACGCGAGGAGGCCGACGCCATCCTACGCGAGGTAACTTCACTGCTTGCGGGCGGGACCTTTACGGACGTCAAGAGTGTTACGCGACCGCTGACGCCGGCCGACATCCTCGTCGTCGCACCCTACAACATGCAGGTGCGCTGCCTTCGCGAGGTCCTGCCTGCCGGCATCGAAGTGGGCACCGTAGACAAGTTCCAGGGGCGCGAGGCGCCGGTCGTCTTCTTCTCGATGGCTTCGTCCAGCGGCGAGGAGGTCCCGCGGGGACTTGAGTTCCTTTTCAGTCGTAACCGTTTGAACGTGGCCATCTCACGGGCGCGGGCGCTGGCAGTTATCGTCTGCAGCCCTGCGTTGTTGCAGGCGCGATGCAACACGCTGGAGCAGATGCGACTGGTGAACCATCTGTGTCGCTTCGCGGAGGACGCGGTTCCCGTGGTCGTCTCATAGAGAGAAACGCGAGTTCTTCAACGACTCCACACGCATGGAAATTTCAGACGGAACTCTGAACGATGGCAAACAGGAGGCACGCCGCGACCAGGAGGGTCGCGATGGCCGCAGGCTGATTACACCGGGATGCCTGAAACAGACTCGGTGTCCTTGTTCACCCTCATCGTGTATTGCTGCGACGCGAGCGAGAACAGACAGTACGACGCGAACCAATAGAAGCCCGCCCCTAATCGCGCGGTGAACACGACGAGCGGCGCCGCGCCGGGAGCGCCGGGCGTCGCTTGCGTCGCCTGTGCCGCCAGATAGGTGATGAACAGCGCGACGACGAAAACGTCAGCCATCGACCACTTGGCGATGGCAACGACGAAGCGCAGCGTGCGATCGCGGCGACCGGGCGGCGCGAGGAAACTTGCCCACGCCACCAGCGCAGCCTTCGTCACCGGCACGATCACACTGAAGAGCAGGATCAGCGTCGCCGGAACGGGACTCCCCACGTCATAGAGATTGCGCACCGACCCGACGATGCTGCGCGTCTGCTGGTAGACCTCGACCTCCTTCATGCGCGATTGCAGGGCTGCGGTGATCTGCGGCGACAACCTGTCGATGATCACCTTGCGAACGTCGCCACCGAACGCCTGCGCCATCGCCAGGACGTTCGGGTTCATCATCGCGCTCAGCGTCTTGACGGTCTCGTCGTCGAGGCCGTTCTCCAGAATCTTGGGTGCCATCGCGGCGATGCCGTCGCGAGTCAGGACGCCGCGAATGGTCAGCACTGGAAGAAACAACCCCGGCAGAAGGAGTGCAATCGACGCGATCAGAAGGACGAGGACGGTGAAACGTGGTCTGTCGGATGCTGGCATTGGGCGAATTCTAGCATCCGTGCGTGTCAGGGACGGCAGTCGCGCCGCGGTAGTCGCTCAGAACACGTATCCTACGGCGACGAACGTCTCGAACAGCGAGAGCCCCTCTCCGAATGGGCGGTGATACTGCACGCCGCCGCGGATGCCGAGATGCTCGCCAACGCGTGTGCCGATTCCGGCGACCGGAGAGAACAGGTCCGAATGCCAACTCGTTCGTCGTCCGAGCACCGTTTGCAGACCGGGAATGAGCTGAACGCAGTCGGCGCGGTCGCAGTGGCTTTCCTCCGTGTCGCGCATCGAACCGAATCCCACGCCTGCGAACGGACGCCACCGGTGTCCCCTGCGGAAGTGATACAGAAACTGACCTGAGGCAAGCAGTCGTGGACTCGTGCCGAGGGTGGTGACGTCGACGCTCCCCGTCGGACGGCACATGCCGTTCGGCCCGATCTCACACCCGTAGTAGTACGTCGCTCGCGCCCGCATTGAAGGCAGGTCGAGCCACATAACCTGAGCCGCCGCTTCCAGACGATCTCCCAACACGCCAACGCGGACGCCGGTGACGAGGAGCGCTTCGGCGCGGATCAGTGTGGTTTCGCTGCCGCGCTGGCCGTTGCCGACGGAGACGCCCGCTTCGATCGACTGTGGAGATGCCGTTGTTGGAACAGCCAGGGCGAACACAGTGGCAATAAGAGACGTGTATCCGAGTTGCATACCCGTAATGCGCAAACACGGAAAGAAACGGCTCAATCCAACGAACAATGGACGGCGCGTGTTAACCGCGCATTTTTCCAGGCGTCCAATCAACAGGGTGAGATGAGCGACGGCAGCGATCTGGAGGTGTTCCTGTCGCTCGTCGAGCGTCATCGGAGATACATGTACAACCTCGCCCTCCGCATGACTGGCAATGAACAGGATGCGAAGGATGTCGTTCAGGACAGCCTGTTGAACGCGTATCTGCACCTCGATCAGTTCGAGCAACGCGCCGACCTTCGCACGTGGCTCAACCGGATCCTCGTGAATTGCGCACTGGATCATCTGCGCAGCCGTCGCAGGCGGCCTGATGTGAACGAGCCTCAACCGATCGCCAACGTCGTCGACACGATCGCGTCTTCATCACCAGATCCCGAACGACTGCTCACGAGCGCCGATTGGCGTCGTCAGGTATCGGCGGCCATGGAGGCCATGAGTCCGTTGGAGCGCGTGACGTTTGCGCTCCGTCATTTCGAGGGCTGTTCGATCAACGAAATTGCGCAGACCCTCGGCATCGGCAACAACGCCGCCAAGCAGCACATCTTCCGGGCGGTGCGGAAGATTCGTCTGGCGCTGGAGCCTCACTGGAGCGGCCGGTGAATCATCTCAGCGACGATGATCTCGTCCTGCACTACTACGGCGAAGACGGGCCCGGCATGGTCGCCGCTGAACGTCATCTCAAATCGTGTACGCAATGCGCCCGTGCCTACGAGACTCTCGAGCGCAGCTTGAGTGCCGTCACGCCACCTGAATTCGTCGGGGCTGTCGACGACATATCGGAGCTGCGGGAGATGATCCGCACCCGCTTGAAGGAGCGCACGTCGCCATTCGCCGAGAGTCGATCGACATCGGCAGGCTGGGGAGAGACAGGCGTCATCGCGCTCGTGTGGCTGGTGCCCCTCGTCTACCCCTTTTCACTCCAGGCACTGTTCGGCAGCGCGCGATGGGCGCAGGAGCACGTCGTCGTCGGCATTCCGCTCGTGGCGTTCATGCTGATCTGGGCATGCGCCGGACCATTCCTGGCGATCTCCGCTCTGAATCGCCTCGTGAGTCACTCGGGTGCATCAACACGACTGCTCGTCTTCGGCGCGTTGATGGCGGCGATCTGCCCTGCGCTCTTCCTCTTTGTCTCACGCGTGGACGCGAGCCTGGCGTTGAACCGTGGCGTCTGGGCCTGGTATGGAACCCTCGCGATAGTCGCGCTCGTAGCACTGGTCCGATGGCCGGACACGTCGTACTCCAAAGAACAGTTGTCGTACGTGCATCGGCTCACGGCCGTGCTTCTCACCGTCTTCGTGCTGGCGCACGTCATCAATCAGGCGCTCGCGTTTGTCAGCCTGTCGTCATACACAGCGATGCGCGGTGTGATGCGGGTCGCGTCGCAACATCCCGCAACCTACGCGCTGCTCGTGGGGGCGGTCGTGATTCAGATCACGACCGGCGCTGCGGTGAGCATGAAGAACGTCCGCTCTGCATCCGTTGCCAGGAATCTGCAAACGGTGTCTGGCTGGTTTCTCGCCGTGTTCCTGCTCGTGCACGTGCTCTCACCCTTTCTGTTCAGCCCGCCGACGGAGGTGTCGACAACAGCGGCGGCCACGGCCAGTCAGTTCAACCTGCTCGCGACGCCTCGTTCCACCGCGCAGCTGCCGTTCCTGCTGCTCGGCGTGGCGGCGTTCCTCTTTCATGTCGGCGTGTATGCGCGGCTTGCGGCTCTTGCATACCTGGCCGAGGCGTCGGTGCGCCGGTTGTCGTACGCCGGGGCATTGGTGGGAACGACGGTAGTTGTTGCAGTCGGCCTTTCTTTGTGCGGAATTCATTTATGAACAAATGGACTGTTCTCGCGTTGATGCTCCCCGGAATCGCAGTAGCGGTCCTCGCGCAAACTCCCCAAGGGCCCAAGCCTCCAGCAGGGACGGCGATGCCCTACACGGCGATCCTCCACCCGGAGTTCGTGGCGGCATCGGAGGCAACATTCCTCGAAGACGATGACATCCTGCTCGGCGTAACGAGTGGCGACGTCGCCAAGGCGTACCCCGCGGGCGATCTGGCGCAGCATGGTGCGGTGTTCGACCAGGTGCCTGACGGGCCGGTCTCGGTGACGCCGATCTCGGTAACGCCAATCTCGGTAACGCCAATCTCGGTAACATGGTGCGGCGTCTGCAATACGGGTCTGGTCTTTCGCGCGGAGGTGAAGGGTCGCACGCTGCACTTCCAATACGACCGCATGGTTGGCGCGAACGAAGTGCAGAAGGATCTGGAGACCGGCACGAGCTGGCAGCAGGCGACGGGGGAAGCGATCGACGGCCCGCTCAAGGGCACGCGCTTGAAGCTCTATCCGGCGGTGCGCACCACCTGGGCAGAGTGGCGGAGGCGGTATCCTCGCACGATGGTGCTCAAGCCCTTGCCGGGATACGCGGAGCTCATGCCCGTTCGGAGCAAGCGCATCAAGGACGTCACGCGTGTCGTTCCCGAAGGGGCGCCGAATGGCGCGCTGACGCTGGACACGCGATTGCCGGCGCGGGAAACGGTGGCCGGACTCGAAGTCGGTCACGAGACCGTGGCCTATCCGCTCTCTGAGCTTCGCATTGCGCGCGTCGTCAACGACCGCGTCGGCGGACTTCCGATTGTCATCGTCCATCAGCCCTCGTCCGATACGACGACTGCGTTCGAAGCGAGCGTCAAAGGCAAGGTGCTCAGATTTCGCTCTGCGAACGACGAGGCCAGTTCCTTGATCGATCTCGATACACGATCGAACTGGAATGCCTATGGGCTGTGTCTCAGCGGGCCGTTGAAGGGAACACAACTGAAGCAGGTGATCCTCGTACCGCAGTTCTGGTTCGCATGGTCGCAGTTCCGCCCGGGCACCAGAATCTTCACGAGCAACGCGAAATCAGCCACGCACTAGGAGAATCTGACATGGAGAATCGTCGAACGTTCCTTGGACTCGCGGCGGCGTCACTGGTGCCGATCGTTCTCGATGCACAGACACCAGCACCACCAGCCGCAAGCGAACTGACGAGACACGCACTGACGGGGCCTCTCGAAGGGTTCGAGGCAGTGCTCGTGCAACTGAACATCCCGCCGGGCCGGAGCGGTTCAGGCCCGGGGCACCGTCATCCGGGACCTGTCCTCGGATACATCGTGGAGGGACAGATGAGGTTTGCCATTAATAACGAGCCGGAAAAAGTCTTGCCCGTCGGCGCCACGTTCTTCGAGCCTTCTGGCGCCGTTCACACCACGAGCGGTTCCACGCGAACTGATGGACCGACACGTGCGCTGGTCTTCATGATCGTCCCGAAGGGAGCCCCGCTCACGGCGCCTGCATGATGCCAGCGAGCGCGAGGGTGAATGCGATCGATGTGTACGAGTGCAGCGTCGCTACGATCTCTCGCGCTCGCCCTGGCGTTGTTGTCCCGCAGCGAACGAGATCTGTTATCAGTGTCTTGAAACTTCACACACCACTCGACAGAGGTGTTTGGATTCTGCATCCTGCATGATCATCGCAGGTTGACAGAATGAACGTGCACGCCAGCACTCTACTGGCAGTGCAATTGCTGCCTCTCGCGATCGCAAGCTGTCGGCACGCTCGACAGTTGACCTGCAGCGGCGAACCTCCCCCCAATTAGCCGGCCTCGATTCCCCCGCGGGGCATTCGTGTGACCGTCGCATCGCGCGACGTCAGCGAGTCAGAAAACGATTCGGTCGGGAAGAAATTGCACGACACCGCCACCGAACAACTTACAGGTTTGCACCATGGACGGAAAGCATCGCCTCCTCCTGCTCGTTGTTGTCTGTACTGCGTTCCAGCTTTTCGCGATCCGCAATGCGTTCGCGACGGAGCCGGCGACGATCTTCAACACCAAGTGCAGCAGTTGTCACACGTTTGGAAAAGGCATTCGCGTCGGCCCCGATCTCAAAGGTGTTACTGACCGCCATCCGCGGCCGTGGCTCATCGCGTGGATCAAATCGTCTGACACGCAGATCCGTCGCGGAGATCCTGCGGCGGTGTCGCTCTTTCGCCAATTCCGTCAACAGCGCATGCCGGATCACGATTTGTCCGACACCGAGATCGGCGCGTTGCTCGATTACCTGAAGGCAGGGGGGCCGTCGAACGATGAAGACCGTCGTCTTCGGCTTGCCGCTGAAGCCACGCCGGACGACGTGCGCCTCGGCCGGCGGCTGTTCGTCGGAGACACGAAGCTGGCGAGCGGCAGCATGGCCTGCGTCTTCTGTCACACCGTGTCGATTGAGCCGGTTCGTGGCGGGACGATCGGGCCGAATCTCTCCGAAGTCTACGCGCGCTATTGGGACTGGGCGCTCGATCAACGCCTGAAACGTCCGTGCCTCACGAGCGGGTCCGGCCCGAGCGCCGACCGCGTCGTCAACGCCGAGTCGTTCGCACTTCGCGCCTTTCTCCGCGCAGCCTCCAGTTCCGAGTTGGCACGGGCATCTGGCAAATGAGTGATTACGCGCGCTGGGTCGTGGTGCCCCTGGTGTCGATGATCGTGTTCGCGATTGCGGGGACGTTCTCGCTGTCTCGCGGGAGATCGACGGCCGTTCCGGTAGCGTTGCCTGCGGCGGGAGATCGTCGCCGGTACATCCGCGTGTCCATTACTGCGGTCGTAATCGGCCATATCGCCATGATCGCTTGGCCGACACAGCTCCTGAGCTGGATTCGCGATCCGATGCGACTGGTTGCGCTCGAAGTGGTGCTGTTCACGACTGGCACAGTCGCCACCATTGCACTGGCCGTCATGATCCGACGCCGCCTTCGAGCGACCAGTGGCTGGCCGATCGGTGATGTGGTGTTTCTGAGCGTGCTGGGCCTCACGATGACATCGGGGCTCGGGCTCGCCTTCTTTCATCGCTGGGCGGTCGCGTGGTCGATCCCGACGCTGACGCCCTACATGCGATCCGTACTGAGCCTGCAGCCCGACGTCGGTCAACTCGACGAGATGCCGTACCTGGTCAGGCTTCACGTCTGTTCGGCGTTCCTCGCCCTCGCCACACTCCCATTCTCGACCGCGTTCGAGGTCATTCGACGCGCGTGGTCGCGGGTGAGGTTCGCGGCCACCCCCGTTGTCTCGACGATGGAACGCCGGTGGGCACTCGTGCAGGGGCGGGCGCTTGAACGCGGTCGGCGCTTGATGTGGCCAGAGGAGGACGACTGACGTGGGGTGGCGAGCATGCTGAGGGTCGCGCTCATTGGTACGTACGTCGCCCTCTTCGCGCTCGTGGGTGTCGGCGTCCGGGCGCTTGCCGAGGTCGGAGATCACCGCGGCTACAGGCCGGCGCAGCCGATCGAGTTCTCTCATCGTCTGCATGCGGGCGATACGCACATCCCGTGTCTCTATTGCCACTACGGTGCCCTGCGCAGTCCGCATGCCGGCATTCCCGCTGCCAGCGTGTGCATGAACTGTCATGGACTCCTGAGCCGGCAGACCGCCGAGATCGAGAAACTGCGCGAGTCGGTACTGCAAGTGCGTCCGATCGAGTGGGTGAAAGTGCACAACCTGCCTGACTTCGTGCACTTCGATCACAGCCGGCACGTGCACGCAGGAGTGGCGTGTCAGAACTGTCACGGTGCGGTCGAAGGCATGTCGCGTGTGGAGCAGCGCATGCCCTTGACGATGGGCTGGTGCCTCAATTGTCACGAGAGCCGCGGCGTCGGCGACCACGGAGCGCGGACCGATTGCATCAGGTGCCACTACTGAACACAGACGATGACCACAGAGATGAAGTCACAGCCGGTGTATTGGAAGAGCCTCGAGGAACTGCGTCAGGACAGTCGACGCACAGTCTCGGATCGCGACGAGTTTGCCGAGCCGCTGCCGTGGAAGCGGGCGAGCCCGGTGATGCCCGCTGCCGACGGTCATTCGCGCCGGGACTTCCTGACCTTGATGGGATTCACGCTCGGCGCGGCTGGGTGTTCGCGAGCCACGACGCAGCATGCGCTTCCGTTCGTGACCGCACCCGAGGATCTGACACCGGGCGTTCCGAATTGGTACGCGTCGACGTGCGGCGGTTGCTCGACATCCTGCAGCGTGCTCGTGAAGGTCAGAGACGGGCGGCCGATCAAGATCGAAGGCAATGCCGAGGCACCGCTCTTCGGTGGCGGGACGTGCGCGACGGGACAAGCCACGGTCTTGTCGCTCTACGACGGCGCGCGTCTGAAGGGACCGTTGTGGCGAGGCGCCCCCGCTGCCTGGCAGGAGATCGACGAACGAATCGAATCGCACTTGCGCGCGACCATGGCCCGGCGAGGTCGGGTGGCGTTGCTCTCGGGCACGATCACGAGCCCGACCACGCGCGACCTGATTGCCCGCTGGTCGCAACACTACGACCGTTTTCAGCACGTCGTCCACGACCCGGTGTCGTACGCAGGTATCCGGCGCGCGCACCAGACATGCTTCAACCGAGCTGTCATCCCGCACTACCGGTTCGACCGGGCGGCGATGATCGTCGGCGTCGAAGCGGACTTTCTCGGGACGTGGTTGTCGCCGGTCGAATTCACGGCGCAGTACGCGAGGCGCAGGCGCCCGGCAGCGTCAATGGCTCACCACGTCCAGTTCGAATCGACGATGACGCTTACTGGCGCCAATGCCGATGTGCGACACGCGCTCGCACCGTCAGAGATCGGGCGCCTCGTGCTGTCGCTGCTCGACCGCGTCGAGCAGCGCGATCGATCGCGAGTCGATCCGCCGTACAGTATCCCGGCATCAGCGCTCGATGCGATCGCGAATCGCCTCCGCAGCCATCGTGGGGAATCACTCGTGGTGTGCGGCGTGCAGGACGAGGCGGTGCAAACGATCGTCGCGGGTCTCAATGACGTGCTTGGCAACGTCGGTCGGACGTTTGGACTGTCGCCGAGTTCCCTGCAGAAGCAAGGCGACGAGGGGGAGGTCGCGGCGCTGATCGCGGCGATGCGGCGTGGCGAGATCGATGCGCTCATTCTGTATGGCGTCAATCCAGCCTACGACCACCCTGACAGCGACGCCTTTCTCGAAGGGCTCGCCCGCGTACCGCTCAGCGTGTCGTTTGCCGATCGCGTCGACGAGACGGCCGCACACGTGCACGCGGTGTGTCCCGACCATCACTACCTCGAGGCATGGGGAGATGCGGAACCGGTCACCGGTGTCTTCAGTCTCATGCAGCCGGCGATCAATCCGCTGTTCGACACCCGTGCGGCACCGGGAAGCCTGCTCAAGTGGCTCGGTGAGCCATCCAACTGGCGCAATGAACTGCGCTCGTACTGGCAGCGGAATCTCTTTCCGCTCCAGAGCGCGGAGCGTGACTTCGATGCATTCTGGGACAGCCGTGTTCAGGCCGGGTTCCTGCGCGTGCCGGTACCGCCTCAACCCAGTCCGGCGTTCGTCGGTGATCTCGACGCGGCGGTGAATCGCATTCGCGAGGATGCTCATGCTGCCTCGCGGGGCGCCGATGAGTACGAGCTTCACCTGTACGAGACCGTTGCGCTCCGCGACGGTCGCAACGCCAACAACCCCTGGCTGCAGGAGCTTCCCGATCCAATCAGCCGGCTGACATGGGGCCACGGACTCGCCATCGCACCAGCGGCGGCCGACCGTCTCGGCGTCAGGGATGGGGAAATCGTGACGCTGATCGCGGATGCGCATCGCGTCGACGTTCCCATCTGGCGGCAGCCTGGCCAGTCCGCGAACACCGTATCGATCGCGTTCGGCTACGGGCGGACACATGCCGGCCCGGTCGGTAATGGAGTCGGCGTCAATGCGGTCCCGCTGTTGCGGCAGAAGAGTGGCCGGCGCTCACGCGTCGTACGTCTCGAGAAGACCGGGCGTTCGACCACACTCGCGGCGACGCAAACGCACCATTCGACAGAAGGACGTCCGGTTGTTCGCGAAGCGACACTCAAGTCGTTTCTCGGCGGTGTCGGCGAACACGGAGCAGCAGCCGAGTCCCTGCCGTCGTTATGGGCCGAGCATCAGCCCGGCAGTCATACATGGGGGCTGGCGATCGATCTGAATGCGTGTACCGGCTGCTCCGCATGCGTGGTCGCCTGTCAAGCCGAGAACAACGTACCGGTCGTCGGCAAAGAGGAAGTGGGGCGCAGCCGGGAAATGCACTGGATTCGGATCGATCGCTACTACCAGGGCGCAGAAGCAGCCCCCGATGTCCTCTTTCAGCCGGTGATGTGCCAACACTGTGCGAACGCGCCGTGCGAGACGGTCTGCCCCGTGCTGGCCACGGTTCACAGCGCAGACGGTATCAACGAGCAGGTCTACAACCGCTGCATCGGTACGCGCTACTGCGAAAACAACTGCCCGTACAAGGTGAGACGGTTCAACTGGTTCAGATACGCCAACAACCCGCGCTTCGACTTCAACATGAACAGCGCGCTCGGCACGATGGTGCTGAACCCGGACGTCGTCGTGCGATCACGCGGTGTGATGGAGAAGTGCAGCCTGTGCGTCCAACGGATCCAGGCGGGCAAGACGGCGGCCGCGCTGTCGGGAAAAGCGATTGTGGACGGTCAGATTCAGACCGCCTGCCAGCAGGCATGTCCAGCCAAGGCGATCGTGTTCGGGGACGCGCAGGATCCCCGCAGTGCGTTCGCGCGCCTTCGGCAGAGCCCCCGACACTACCACCTGCTGGACGAGCTCGGCACGCGGCCGGGTGTCGGGTACCTGACGAAGATCCGCAACCGGGAGGCGTAGCACGATGCTCGACACACAGTGGGAATCGGTTGCGCGCGTCGGGGGAGATCACTCCCGGCCGGCGCGCGACACCTGGGTCGAGGGCTCGCCCGCGCTGAACGAGATCAGCGATGACATCGCGCGTCCGTTGAGCGCTCGGCCGAGCGCGGGGTGGTACGGATGCCTTGCGGCCTCGACCACCGCGCTCGCAGTCGGCGTGGGATGCGTGACGTATCAGATCGCGACCGGTATCGGTACGTGGGGGCTGAACAAGACTGTCGGGTGGGCGTTCGACATCACCAATTTCGTGTTCTGGATCGGCATTGGCCATGCGGGCACGCTGATTTCCGCCATTCTTCTTCTTCTCCGGCAACGCTGGCGCATGTCGATCAACCGCTCGGCAGAAGCCATGACGATCTTCGCCGTGATGTGCGCCGCGCTGTTTCCGCTGATTCACATGGGCCGGCCGTGGATGGCCTTCTGGGTCGTGCCGTATCCCAACTGGCGAGGCCCGCTCTGGGTGAATTTTCGTTCGCCGCTCTTGTGGGACGTGTTCGCGATCAACACCTACCTGACGATTTCGCTGGTGTTCTGGTACCTCGGAATGATTCCCGACTTTGCGACCTTGCGCGATCGCGCAGCGGCCGGGATCAAGAAGCGGATCTACAGCCTGCTCAGTCTCGGATGGGACGGATCGCAGCGCACGTGGTCGCGGTACGAAACAACGTGTGTGCTCCTGGCCGGACTGGCCACGCCGCTCGTCATCTCGGTCCACTCGATCGTCAGCATGGACTTCGCGACGTCGATTCTCCCGGGCTGGCACGCGACGATCTTTCCACCGTACTTCGTCGCGGGCGCGGTGTATTCCGGCTTCGGCATGGTGTTGCTGCTCTTGATCATCACGCGGCGCGTGATGGGCCTCGAGCGCTACATCACGGTGCAGCATCTCGACCGGATGGCCAAGGTCACGCTGTTGACCGGCTCGCTGGTGGCATTCTCGTACTCGAGCGAATTTCTGTCTGCGTGGTACGGCGGTCATGCCGACGAACGGTTCGTCTTCGTCAATCGCGCCACCGGACCGTACGCGTGGGCATTCTGGACGATGGTGCTGTGCAACGTGTGCGTGCCGCAGCTCCTGTGGCTGCGACGCATCCGCTCGAGCCCGGCCGCGCTGCTTCCGATCTCGATCCTGATCAATGTGGGAATGTGGTTCGAGCGATTCGTCATCATCGTGACCTCGCTGCACCGCAGCTATCTCCCTTCCAGCTGGGTGATGTATTACCCGACGTCGATCGAGATCGGCACGCTCATCGGCAGCTTCGGCTTGTTCTTCACCTGCTTTCTGCTCTTCATCCGCCTGCTGCCGATGATTGCGACCTGGGAGATCAAAGGCCTCGTCGGGGCGCACGGGGCCGAGTCACCACAGGAGTCCCATGTCTAGGACGCGACTCGTGGCGACCTTTTCGGACGCAGACGCGGTCTGCGACGCCGTGAGACGGCTGCGCGCTCGCGGGGTTCGCGTCGACGACGTCTACAGTCCGTATCCCGTTCACGGCCTGGACCGGGCGATGGGCCTCCGGCGCTCGCGGCTTCCACTCGTCACTTTCCTTGGCGGCGCATTCGGAGCCGTGGGCGCACTGGCGATGCAGTTCTACATGGCGGTCTTCGACTGGCCGCTCAATGTAGGTGGGAAGCCGCCGAATTCGACCCTGGCGTTCGTGCCGATCACGTTCGAACTGACTGTGCTCTCGGCCGGGCTGCTTACTGCCGGCGCGTTTCTCCTGCGTTCCCGGCTCATGCCCGGTGCCCAGGCGGCAACGTTCGCCGGCCGGGCGACGGAGGATGCGTTCGTGCTCGTGCTGCGCTGCGGTCGCGACAGCACCTGTGATGAAGGCGAAGCCACACGACTGCTCTTCGAGAGCGGTGTCAGGCGAATCGAGGAGATTCGGGCATGAGAGTGCGACAGGCGACGATCGCCTGGGTGCTCTTCGCGATCACGACCGGCGTCCTGGTCGTCGCGGTGCGAGTGTCGACGACCAACGGTCGCGCCATGGAATACATGCCTGACATGGCGTACGCGGTTCCCTACAAAGCGTTCGCTCGAAATCCGGTGACGCGGGACGGCAAGACACTTCAATTACCACCGCCAGGCACGGTGCCTCGTGACGTCCATCCATTCCGCTACGCGGCGACGCCCGAAGATGCGTTGCGGGCGGGACGCGAGCTGCACAATCCGATCGCGCCCAGTCCTGAAGCGCTTGCCCACGGAAAGGTTCTGTACGAGACGTTCTGCATCGTGTGCCACGGCCCGGAAGGTCGAGGCGACGGTCAGCTCGTACCGAGGATCCCGAATCCTCCCGCCTATTCGTCGCCGCGCGTTCGCGCGATGGCACCGGGGCAGATCTTCCACGTGATCACCCGCGGGTCGAACCGGATGCCGTCGTACGCTGCGCAGATTCCGTACGACGAGCGCTGGTACATCGTGCTGTACGTCGGCGCACTGCGCGATCGCGGAGTGCCGGCGTCATGACACGAACTGCCGTCGGTGTTCCGGAATCGTGGCGTGCGGCTGCGGCGACCATCGCCGCACTGGGTCTGCCGGTCATCGTCGCCGGCTTGATCTGGGCACCAGCACGCACGTGGCCGAATCTTCTCCTGGCCGACGTCTACTTCTTGTCGCTTGCGCTCGGCGGCGCAGTGCTGATGTCGATCCACTTTCTGTCGGGAGCCGCCTGGTCGGTCGTGGTGCGTCGCATTGCCGAAGCGATGATGTCCAGCCTGCCATTCGCTGCGGCCCTCATGCTGACCGTATTCTTCGGCCGGCGAGTGCTGTATCCGTGGGCGCAGCCGGCGACCTCGATCGACGCGGCGATGTCGGCATCGAAGGCGGTCTATCTCAGTGCGCCATGGGTGTTCCTGCGGATGGCGATCATTCTCGGTCTGTGGGTGTGGCTGGTTCGCCGCCTTCGACGCACGTCGCTCGAGCAGGACCGCAGTGCCGCACCGGCCCTTCACCAGCGCCTGATCGCGGGTTCTGCCATGTTCGTCGTGGTGTTCGCGATCACCTTTGTGTTCGGGAGCATCGACTGGATCATGTCGCTCGATCCACGGTGGACGAGCACCATCTTCGCCGTCTACGTGTTCGCCGGGCTGTTGGTGTCAGCGCTCGCGGCGCTGACGCTGATCGCGGTCGTATTGCAGGCGCGTGGTGCGTTCGGCCATGTCATCGGACCTGCGCATCTGCACGACCTCGGCAAGCTGCTGTTCACCTTCAGCACGCTGTGGGCCTACATCTGGCTCTCACAGTACCTGCTGATCTGGTACGGGAATCTGCCGGATGAAGTGACCTATTACCTTCGCCGCACCAACGGTCCGTGGATGCAGCTGTTTCTGCTGAACCTGTTCATGAACTGGGTCGTGCCGTTTCTGGTGCTGCTGCCGCGCGCCGCCAAGCGGAGCCCGCGAGTGCTCACCGCCGTGTGTGTCTGTCTTCTCATCGGTCACTGGCTGGACCTGTATCTGCTGATCATGCCCGACGCGTGGAGCACGCCGATGGCTGGTCCGCTCGAAGCGATGATTCCGCTGGCCTATGCCGCGCTGGCGATCATCCTGATCGGCCGTGCGCTCGCCAGCGCACCTCTGGTGCCGCCGAACGATCCGTACCTCAACGAAAGCGTGAATCACGAAACCTGATGAAACAACGAACCTTCAGTCTGATGGTGTTAGCGGTCACGATTACAGGCGTGTGCGGGGCCGTGTATACACCCGCACACGATCTGGTCGAGTTGGAGAATCGCATCCCGGAGGCCGCGCCGTACGACACGACCGAAGCGCGATTCTTCCCGCCGCCATTCGAAGAGTACTGGAAGGGCAGCGCACATCCGGGTCAGTGTCAGTCGTGCCACAGTCGCATCTTCGAGGACTGGGCCGGTTCGATGATGGCAAACGCGTGGCGCGACCCGGTGTGGCGCGGAGCGTTTCTGCTGTCGGCGCGTCAGTTGTCGACCGATGGCAACTGCGGCGCCCCGTCGCCTCCTGATGGAACAGCGAGAGCGCGACTCAATCCATTCGCCTCGGAGGACGAGTGTGCGTCGACCTTCGACATCGGGCACACCACCGACCGATTGTCGCGGCCGGGATCGCTGCTCGACGGCTTCTGCTCGCGCTGTCACATGCCAGCCAACTACATCGACAACGTCCCGCTGCACGACGTCGTCGCCGATCGCCCGTCCGGACTGGAGCACGGTCGGCTGTCCGCAGAGTTCAATCCCACGTCCGATGCGGGCACCGGAATCGCCTTTGCGACGCAGGACGCCATGCTGCGCAACACCGCGTCAGGGCAATCGGGTGTGTTCTGTGCCATCTGCCACAGCATCGCCTCCTCGCGCGACACGCCGTACCACACGCTCGCACTTGCCCAGTCGTCGAAACATGCGTACGTCCCCGCGCGCGGCACCGCAGCACGCAACGAGCTCGTGCCGCACCAGGCGGATATCTTCGAGGTCCCTGACTCGCGCGCTCCGAACCTGGGATATGGAGTGGGAGCGGGCAGCTACCGCGTCTCGCCGCACGCCATCGGTTTCCCCGAACGTTTCGGACCGCTGACCTCCACGCGAGCCGGCAGTCAGGACCCGTACCTCGCAGGCGTGTTCCGTCGGACGATGCAGTACGAGCCGATGGACTCGAGCAAGCACCACGGCTATCACGACGTGCTGCTGACGCGATCGGAAGTCTGCTCGGGCTGTCATGACGTGACCAATCCGCTGACGATTAGAAACCGGATGGGCAAGTGGGTGGGCGGATTCCCCATCGAGCGCACCTACACCGAGTGGCTCGGCAGTCGATACGCGGATCGGCCAGGCAATCGCAACTTCGATCCGAACTACAAACGGGACTGCCAGACCTGTCACATGCAGCAGGACTACGGCCAGCCCGGAACCGCGCAGAGTCTCTATCGCGACGGGTCGCCCCGCGATCCGCTGCGTGCCGCCGTCGTCAACGACGGGACCGAACACCCGTACTTCAGCCACCACTTCGTCGGCGGCAATAGCTACGTCCCGCGAGTGATCGGGGCGGCGATGGATTCGCTGGGCGCCCTGGGCTCGTACCCGAAACTGTCGATCTTCAGCTTCACGTCGGCGGACGAGCGCAGTCCGTATCACAACGCGTACTGGACGGACACGGGCAGCCGTGGCCGTCCCGCGCAGCAGGCACGTCTGGCGTGGGACCGTCTGCGGAACGTGCTCGATCTCGAACTGGCAGGACCGGCCAAAGCCGCGCCAGGGTCTCGCGCACCGCTGACGATTCGGATCACCAACAGCGGGAGTGGCCACAAGTTCCCTACTGGTTTTCCAGAAGGGCGCGTGGCCTGGGTCGGAGTGCATGCCTTCGATCTGGCATCGGGCGTCGAGCTGGAGATCTATGACAACGCGTGGAAGCGCGCGTCGCGCGGCGTCGGGGGGCTCACGCGGACCACGATGCTGGATCCGAATGCCCCTGGGTGCAAGTGGAAGCTGCCGCCCGGCTCACCCGATCCCTACGCAGTGCAGTTCAAGACGGTCGCGTCGCTCGGAGACAACTGTCCGACGCTCGACCTCGGCTATGCCCATGCCAGAAACATCGTGGTCGACAAGCGCGGATTGCCCGTCGACGCACAGGGAAACGTGATCGATCGGAACCATCCTCTGGGGCTGCCGCAATTCGTGGACCGGGACGGCGACGGCGATGTGTACGACGACGCGTATCTGGCCGACACGCGTCTGGATCCGCTGCCGCATCCCGGTGCCACGCGAACGCTCGATCGGTACTCGGTCGTGATTCCCCCGGATATCGTCGGTCCGATTGCGGTGACGACGACTGTTTACTATCAATCGGTCGAGGCCGTCGCTGCGGTGAAGCTGCTCGGGAATCTCGCCGACACCGACCTCGACTTCCGGCTCGAGCCCTGCGTGCTTGGTGGCTTGTGCGATGGGCGGATTCCATCCGTAGAACCGGCTGTGGTCGAGGGATCGCCGCCAGTGCCGATGGAAGTACGAAGCTGGGTCATCCGCGTGAACGACTCGCAATCGCGACGTCCGCTCGAGGTCGATACCTACCCGGCGTCGAATGCCCGTCAGGTCTATCGCGATGTCGTGGTCAAGGCGTTCGTGTCGGAGCCGTGCACCGGAATCGACGCCACGACATTCACGCTCTATGACAGCCATGGCGCGCTCGTGCCGGCATCAGTCGATCGGATCGGAGATGGGACGTGGGCGCTCTTTCCCAACCGCGTCTTTCTCAACGCCAATGAGACGTACACCGCGCGGATCGACGGACGTCTGTGCGGAGCCGACGGTTCGTGTACCACGACCAGTCGTGTGTGGAGGTTCACGACTGCCGCTGAAGACAGTCTCGGAACAGGCGACACGCGAACGCGCGAAGGGTTTCGCCGTCGCGACACGCCTCTTGCGACGCTCTCTTCATCCGGAACGCTCCAGCGGTAGGACAGCTCCCCTTTGCATCGATGACTGCATATGACGAGGGACAGTATGTTACGAATGGAAACCGTTACGAGGATCGTTAGAAGCATCGTGCTCGCCATGAGCCTGTTGCTGGCCGCGTCCAGCGCAGACGCACAGGATCGGCTGGGTGGCCATTTCGGCGTCGTGCTTCCGTTAATGACTCACGTTGACGGCGCTACGACGAACGTCGGTGATGACTTCAAGCTCGGATTCCCGATGGGGATTACGGTGAAAACCTCCACTCCGTGGGCCTTCGACCTCGAGTTGGTGCCGACACTCGATCCAGTAGAGGGCGGCCCGATCAACAACGTTCCTCTCACGATCCATCCTGGTGTGCTCCGCGGGTTCGGCGGTTCCTGGACTGCCGGCCTCAGGATGGCGTTCGACATCGGCAATGCGTCGTGGGGATTCACCCCGTTGATCAACAAGGGGTTTCCAATGGGCCGGCTCACATACTTCGTCGAGGGTGTCGCTCCGATTCGATTCCAGGATGACGCTCTGGGCATCACGCACAAAGCGATCTCGCTGGGTGTGCACGTCGGCGTCGGGTTCTGAACTGCCGGCCGAAGCCGGGACGAGTCGCCCAATGTGTGGGCGACTCGTCGCTTATGCCGCTCTCGTGAGGAAACGGAGGATACGGAGGAAACGGATTAACAGGAGAAACGGAGAAACGGAGATCGGATGGAGACACAATCACACCTGCCTGAGTCTGTCGGGACGACGCTGATTGTGGGGATCACATGCGTCATTCCGTTCGGCCTCCGTTGCTCCGTGTCTCCTGTTAATCCGTTCCCTCCGTACTCTCCGTTCCCTCCACCAGCCCAGCTAGAACCGCACTCGCACGGTTCATCGTGGAATAAACCTGCCGCCATTCGAGTATTGGTCGCGACGACGTTTGGCTGGAGGTCGAACCGTGTGGAAAAACATGCGACTGCCGCTGTGCGCCCTGGTCTTCTTTGCAGCCGCTGCCAGTATTGCTTCGGCGCAGGACACACTCACAATCTCTGGTTTGGTCACGACACGAACCGATGGCCTCGCCATCCCCGGTGCAGTGGTTTCGGTCGTCGGTCTGGACGTGACCACGACGACGGACGCCTCCGGTAAGTACACGCTACGCGTGGCGCGGGCGACGATTCTCGGTAACTCTCTGCGACTGAAGGTGGATGGCTTGGGCCTTCCACCGAAGATCGTCGACGTTCCGGTCGACTCGGAGGCGGTGACGGCGGACGTGGCACTCACGCTCGCCTTCTCTCAGGAGATCACCGTCGGATCCCGCGCCACCAGTGCTGAGTCCGAGAAGGCGGTTCCAGTGGACGTCATCACCCGCGGCCAGATCGCGGCCAGCGGCTATACCGAGACCGCGCAGGTCATTGAATCGATCGTCCCATCGTTCAACTTTCCACGCCCGAGCATCACCGACGGCACCGATACCGTCAGGCCTGCAACGCTGCGGGGGCTGGGACCTGACCAGGTGTTGGTCCTCATCAACGGCAAGCGCCGTCATCAGAGTGCCCTCGTGCATTTGAACAACAGCATCGGTCGTGGATCGACGGGGGTCGACCTCAATGCGATTCCCCTTTCGGCAATCGATCACATCGAGGTGTTGCGGGACGGTGCCGCTGCACAGTACGGGTCGGATGCCATTGCCGGCGTCATCAACATCGTCCTCACGGGAGGTATCACGGCTCCGTCGGTGACCGCGAACGTCGGCCTGTCGACGGGCTCCTTCGCAGGCAACCGATGCACGCCTGACGGTCTGACGTGCAGCGTTGGAGATGACATCGACTATTCCGATGGCGGCCTCGGCGACATCGGCGGCTCCTGGGGTATCGGCGTCGGCAAGGGGAGTATCGTCGTCGCCGCAGAATATCGACATCACAACCGCACGAATCGGGCCTCGTTCGACCCGCGAGACCAGATCGTCGCTGGCGACGCGAGTACTAATCTCGTTGCGCAGCCGAATCATCGCTGGGGTGATCCCGACACACGCGACACGATGGTGTTCGTGAATGCCAGCATGCCGTTGAACTCGTCTCAGACCCGCTTCTTCTATGCCTTCGGTGGCTATAGCCGTCGGGAGTCCAACAGCGCGGGATTCTTCCGGCGCGCGCTCGACGCGCGGACATGGCCGCAAATCTATCCAGGCGGGTTCCTTCCGCTGATCGAACCGACGGTCCTCGATTCGTCCGCAGCCGCAGGCGTCCACGGCGCGCACGGCAGATGGACCTACGACTTCAGCGGGCAGTACGGGCGCAACGACTTCGAATTCAGCGTCGGCAACTCGTTGAACGTGTCGCTCGGTCCGACCTCGACGAAGACCACATTCGATGCGGGAGCACTATTCCTGGATCAGTTCGTCGCCAACGCCGACATCGGTCGTGCCCTGCGTGTAAAAGGGTTTGCGGGCGACCTGAACCTCGCGTTCGGGGCCGAGTATCGACATGAACGCTACGAGATCAGTGCCGGCGAGCCAGACTCGTACCGCGACGGCGGTGTGGCGAACCAGTTCGGCGGACCAGGAGCCATCGGCGCCCAGGTGTTTCCTGGCTTCCGGCCGTCGAACGAGGTGAATGCGTCGCGCCACAACACCGCGGCGTATGTCGATGTCGAAGGCGATCTGCGGCGGTGGTTGCGGGTCGGTGCTGCAGCACGGACGGAACGGTACAGCGATTTCGGCGACACGCTCGACGGCAAGATCACGGCGCGCGTCCAGCCCGTGCGCACGGTCGCGGTCCGAGGTTCGGTGAGTACCGGTTTCCGGGCGCCGTCTCTGGCGCAGTCGTTCTTCTCCTCCACGGCGACGAACTTCCTGAACCTCGGTCAGGGACTTGTGCCGGTCGAGTCGCTGACGCTGCCGGTCGCGTCAGCCGCCGCACAGGTGCTCGGTGCCGTTGCGCTCACACCGGAGCAGTCGCGTCATGTCACCGGAGGCGTCGTGATCACGCCGATGACGCCGTTTCAGATCGCCGTCGACTACTACCAGATCGCGATCGACGACCGCATCGTCCTGTCGGGCAACTTCACCGCCGCGCCGATTGCGGAGCTCCTCGCGCCGTTCGGAGCGAACAGCGCGCGATTCTTCACCAATGCGATCGACACGCGGACCAATGGCGTGGACCTCACGTCGAACTATCGAATCACGTTGAGCTCGAGCGACCTCTTTCTGCGTGCCGGTTACAACCATTCGAACACCGACATTGTTGGAACGATCACGACGCCGCCGCAACTGGCGGCGTATTCATCAGTCCTCTTCGACCGCATCGAGCGGCGTCGTATCGAATGCGCGCAGCCGCAGAACAGCGTGAGGCTCGGTGGCAGTTGGACGAACAGGCGTTTCGGCCTGGATGTCAACGAGTCGCGCTACGGCGCGTTCTGCAGCTTCACGCTGAATCCAGCCGACGACCAGGAGTACGCTGCGAAGTGGTTAACAGACGTCGAGGCGTCGTATCGGGTGAGCCAGTACCGGCTTGCGGTGGGCGCGTCGAACCTGTTCGGTGTGTTTCCCGATCGCAATTCGACCGTCAACTCCTTCAACGGAATTCAGACGTTCCCCAGCCAGTCACCATTCGGCATGAATGGCCGGACGCTCTATGCGAGGGTCGGCCGGGTGTTTTGAAGCGTGCGTGGCCGGGGAATTGGCGGGTGCGTCAATTCCCCGGAACCTCCACACTCGAGAGTCAGCGCGCCGCTCAGTAACCGTGCTGCAGGAACCTCAGGACGTAGCCGTTCGGATCCTCGATGCTGAACTGCAGACCGCCGAAGGTCGGCTCGTGCAGGTTCTCGACGAACTTGACGCTGCCCTCGGCTCTGCCCGTATCGACCGCCTGCAACTGCCGCGATTTCAGGAACTGATACAGATCCTCGATCCGATCGGTGACGAGCAGCAGCGTGGCACTCTTTCCCTCGGGCGTGCCACGCTCGAACATCAACTCCACTGATCCGATCGTCACCATTCCCCAGAACAGCGTCGTGCCATCGTTTGGATAGCGTCCAGCCTCGGTGAAGCCGATCGACGTGTACCAGCGCAGCGTCGAGGCGATGTCTCGCGCGCGGACGATCGGAACGCCTTTTCGAATCGAATCGGCGAACGCGCTATCGGGCGGTCGCGCCTCTCGAGTGGGGGATGGCTGCGGCTTCGCCGCACCGGCAGTGACGAGTCGCGCGCGTGCGGCGGTGTCGCCACGCAGCATCGCGTATTCGAGGGCCGACTGGCCGTGGCCGTCGGTCGCATCGACGTCGGCGCCAAGCTCGATGAGCAGCGCGAGAATGTCGTCGCGCCCGCGTGTGATCGCGAAGTGCAACGGGGTCTGCCGGTGATCCAGACGCGACATGCGGCGATCGAGCGCCTCCGGATGATCCTCGACGACGCGCCGAATCACCTGCAGATCGCCGAGCGCGATGGCCGAGAAGATGTGATGCCGTGCGCCGCGTTCGATGAGCAGCGAAAGAACATCTCGCGGAATCCTGTCAGGATCTCCGAAGTGCGTGACCCATCCGATCACGCCGAGCTCGTGGATGTCCTCGCCATCCCGCACGTCCGCGCCCGCGTCGAGAAGCGCGAGCACCGTCTCGCGATGACCGCCCGCGGCCGCGAAGTACAGTCCGGTGGCGTGGTGTCGCTCACGTGCGTGCACGAGATCGGGAGCTTCAGCGAGGAGCGCCTGCACCGAGGCAGTGTCGCCCTGCTTGCACGCGACGAAGAACCGATCGACGTCGGTCATGTTCCGGCGATCGATCTCGGTTTTCAGCGCACGCCAGCTGGGGAAGCCGTGATCTCGAGCGACGGCAAGTAACGCGGTAGCGAGTTGTGCGTCAGGCTCCGTGCGGCGCAGGTCTGCCAGGCGCTCCTTGGCCAGCTTTCGAAGGTATTCGAGTGAGGGGCGAGCAGGAAGCTTCGTCGTCGACATAGACCCTTCCTTCCGTTGTCGCCCGGCGTCCGCGTCTCACGGGCTGGAAGTCAGGGTTGTCTGACTGGTTCGAGTGCTGCGCTGGTGGGTTCGACCCTTTACGCGGACCGTGGGCCGCCATCCGGCCTGCGCCGGATGCTACGGCAATCGGCCGCCGGATCGCAAGTCTCATGCGAGGCTGACGAGTTTTTCTTTCGCACCGGTCCCGGCGCGTTCGATGGTGTCGACGACTTCGGTCGATACCGACACATCCGCGCCCGCCGCGCGCAGCGCGGATTGGACGACCTCGGTCGCCATCGCGCACGAGGCTGTCTCATCGGCATCGCTGCGCATGGAGAGCCGGAGTATCAGTCGTCCCTCCATCGGCGCAATCTGGTATTGACGCAGCCCAGGCACCCCAGCGAGCGGCGCGCGCAGCCGTGCCGCATGAAGACGGATGCATTCACCGTCACGCGCCGGCAGCACCATATAGTCCTCTCGCCGTCCTTCGATCGATGTGACGCGGGCGTACGGCCGGCCGCACGGACACTGGCCTGCGTCGAGCGTTGCGAGGTCCGAGATCTCATAGCGGATGAGCGGCAGCGTTCTGTTGAAGAGGCTGGTCACGAGCACCTTGCTGCCTTGCGTCCCATCCGGCACGCGCCGGTTGTCGTCATCGACGACTTCGAAGACGACCATGTCCTCGGCGATGTGAATCCCCTGGCTGGCGTCGCACTCGCATCCGAGCATGCCGCCTTCCGTAATTCCATAGCTGTCGATCACGCGCGCGTTCCAGGCGTCGCGGACCATGGTGCGCACGACGTTCGACAGCGCCTCTGCCGTCGACGCGATGCACCGTGGATGGATTCGGAGGCGGCCAGCGTCGTGCTCTTCGACGAGACGGCGTGCAAATGACGGGTACGTGAAAATCATCTCGGGCTGGTAGTCGTTCAGGTGCGCAACGAGTTCCGGCAGCGGAGTGAGGACTGATAGACGCGGCGCGTCGGCGTGCCCCGCGCGCAGTTCGGCGAACGCGCGATTGGTGATGTGCAGGGCAGTCGGCGCACCGATGCCGATTACCCGCGTGTCCGCCTCTGCTCCCATGGCCTGAATCCAGCGCATGCAGTTCGCGATGGTGTCGAGCCAGTCCGTGGGACTGTAGACGACAACCGCGCGCTCCCCGGTCGTGCCGCCGGTCGCAAACGGCCGGTATTCGCCGAGGAGAAGGTCGGCGCGGCGCTCGCCGGCCAGGTGCGATTCGACATCTCGCAGCCGCAGTCGCGGGTCGGTCACGATCCGATCCCATTCGTTCATCAGGACGGTCTTCGTCAGGATCGGCAGGCGATCGAGGGATTCTCCGGCGGCGACCGCCTCGCCGATCGTGTCGCGGTAATAGGGCGACGCGGACACCGCATGAGCGAGCAGGCCTTCGAGGCGCTGGTGCTGCAGATTCAGGAGGGCGGCTCGGGACCACGTGTCGCGCGCGCTAAGCTCCGCGGCGAGCCGGTGCACGACTTCCGGATCGAGAAGCTGAGACGTGTTCATCATCGCCGTTCCTGCTCCTTTCCGAGAGGCCCCTGGGTCGCGTCACCTGAGACCTCGGCTGAACCATCGCCTGTATGAATGCGACGTAGACGTCCTCGATGAAATCCTTTGGCATCCCTTTGGGGTCGAGCAGCCGTTGGAGCAGCAGGCCGCGCATCAGTGCGCCGCCGATCTTGATCATCTGCGCCCTCGGCAGACGGAATTCGAGGCCGGTCCGCTCGGCCAGATCCGCCATCGCGTCGCCGATGACCGCATTCCCGCGGTCGATCTGTTCGATCAGCGCGGCGCGGAACGGCTCATCTCCCGCTGCAACTGCGCAGGCCTCCGCCACGACGCTCGCCCAGCGGCCGTCCGGATCGTCGCGCAGGATGGTGCGCATGTACTCCCGGACGAAGGCATCGAGACGGGTGACCGCGGCGTGCGACCGGCGGTAGTTGCGCATCCGCTCTTCCATGCGCGCACCGTTGACCGCCCCGAAGAGCTCCGCCTTGCTCGCGAAGTTGGAGTAGACCGCGCCCTTGGTGACGCCCGCGCGGAGCGCGATGTCGTCGAGGGTGGCGGCGTGAAAGCCTTTTTGCAGGAACACGTCGTGCGCGCACGCCATCAACCGGGCGCGGGTTTCGGCTTTCTGGTCTTCGCGGCTCAGGCGGGCTCGGTTTCGCATACCGATGGTATCTAAATACCAACGGTATCTGAAAGTCAAGGGGCAACGCTCCAGCTCATCCCTAGCGCGGCTATTTCATCGAGGGTCGCAGCAGCCGCGCAGATTCATCGCAGTCGTGTGCAACGCCGGAGGCCACTCGGCGCGGCCACGACGGAGCGCGGGCTCGCCGTCGCCTTTCACTCCCTGCTCAACGAATGCGCCACAACGTCATGAGTACAGACGCGGACCCACGCTTGCAGATCAACGACGCTCATGGTTCGCAGACTGCTTGCCGCCACCTCCATTGGCACCGCGTGTGTGCTTGCCGCTCTCAGTGTCTTCACGACGCCGGCGCCGGTCGCGGCGATCGATCCCGTCGAGTCGGGCCGCTTCGTCTGGTATGACCTGATGACGAAGGACGTCGGTGCGGCAGAGCGCTTTTACGGCGCGCTTTTCGGCTGGCACTTCGAGAGCACGAAACGCAACGACAATCCCTACGTCCTCGCCCGTCTAGGTTCCAATCCCGTAGCGGGAATCGTCGATGTCAGTTCGCTTCCAAACGCGGCCCCACAGTGGATCAGCTTCATGTCGGTCGCAGACGTCGACAACACGGTCTCGCTCGTGAAGACCGGCGGCGGAAAGGTGCTCGTCGAACCACGCGAGATCGCTTCGATCGCGCGAGCGGCGGTGGTGACCGATCCGCAAGGCGCGCCGCTCGGGCTCGCGCAATTGCATCGCGAGATCCGCGGCGTCGTCGATCCGGAGCATGCGGTGCCGAGCCGCTTCTTCTGGCAGGAGTATCTGGCTGGAGACGCGAAGCAGGCGCTCGACTTCTACACCCGTCTCGCCGGGTATCAGTCGACGATCTCCGACACGCGACTCGGCGTCGAGTACCACGTGCTCAGAACCACGACACGTCCGCGCGCCGGTCTCTTCCAGCTTCCCGAAGGCAGTGACGTGCTGCCGAACTGGCTGCCATATGTGCTCGTGGGTGATCCGGCTGCGCTCGCCGCACGTGTGCCGGGGCTGGGCGGCCGCATTCTCCTGCCGGCGGCACCTGAGCGCCGCAACGGGTCGCTGGTCGTCATCGCGGACCCTGGCGGCGCGCCGCTGGCGCTGCAGAAGTTCCCGTTCTGATCGGAATGGATGAATCGATGAATCGCTCCGTGCTCGAACGACGCATCGTGCTTCTGGCATTGGCGCTGGCAACCACACTCGCCTCGTTGAGTTGCAACAGCGGCTCGGGGATGGGGATGGGTGTCAGTGCTCCGACCCGGTGGGGCGGGTCGGGTTCAGGAGGACGCCCACCGGTCTTCGTCGGCGGACCGTCGTAAAGCTGACTTCACACAAAAAGAGGGACGGAGCTGTCCGCTCCGTCCCTCGCGATGTCGGTGCCGACCTAGCGACGACGAGTCGCCTCATATATCGAGGCGGCGCCACCGCCGATCGCCGCACCAAGCATCGCCCCCTTCTTGCCCCCGACAATGCCGCCAACGCCCGCGCCGGATGCGGCCGACCCGCCGATGATCATCGCGGTCTTCCCCCACGAGCGCTCAGGCTTTGTCTCTTCCCGAATCTCTTCGTCACGCACGATCTCGCGATCGGTGGTAACGGTGCGGTTCGCGGTGCGTCGCGGCGGCGCCGACGTGCGCCGCGCATTGCTCACCGGTGTGACCGTGCCGATCGGCGGCGCGGCGATGGGGCGCAGCGCAGTCGTGTAGGTCGCCGGAACGAATTGCCCGCCCACGGTCTGGACGGGTACCGGGGTCTGGGTGAACGGATCCACCTGTCCGGCCTTCGCGCCAACGGTGTACATCGCTACGCCAGCAATCAGCGCTCCTGCTACTCCTGCCGCGATCGGATTCATCTTGGGTTCTCCTTGTGAAAGCCTCTCCGGGCTTTGGATGGTGTGAAGACAAGCGTCATGCCATATCGCGATAGGCCTGAAGGTCGTGGAAATCACGTCAGTTTCGCCTTGCATGGCGTGATGCTGTCCTCTCTATGGCTCAACGATTTCGCAGCGATGGCACACCCATCTCAAAATGTTGGCGTTGTCATGCGCGCGGTTGCAGAATGAGGTCGCGATGATGTGCCGCATCTGCTTCGTCTCTCGTGTGCTCGTGGCGATTCTCGTCGCCACGCTCTACGCCGTTCCTGCCATCGCACAGTCACGTGACGTCGATCTTGCCGGGGCGGGATCGCTGCGTCTCAAAGCCACTCTGTTCTCAGCGTCGTCACGCGGCCCGGGCGTGCTGCTCCTTCATCAGTGCAACAGGCAGCGGACGATCTGGAACGACCTCGCGCAGCAGTTGGCGTCGGCCGGAATCCATGTGCTGACGATGGATCTGCGCGGTTTCGGTGAGAGCGGCGGTGATCGATTCGACAAACTGACCGGCGGTGAACAAGCCACGCAGCAGGCATTCTGGCCAGGGGACATCGACGCCGCTTTTCAATATCTGGTGTCGCAGCCGAACGTCACGCGCGACGCGATCGGTGTTGGAGGCGCCAGTTGCGGCGTGGATAACGCCGTTCAGACCGCGCGCCGCCATCCGGAGGTCAAGTCGCTCGTGCTCTTGTCGGGGACGACGGACTTGCAGGGACGCCAGCTTCTTCGCAGCGGCCGACGCGTTCCAGCCTTCTTCGCGTTGGCCGACGATGACGAGTTTCCAGCGTCGGTGGTGACCACGCAGTGGCTCTACAGCCTGACGACGAGCCCGCAAAAAAGGCTGGTGCACTACGCCAAGGGCGGTCACGGGTCCGACATGTTCGGCCAGCATCCCGAGTTGATGCGCGCCATCGTCGAGTGGTTCCGCGCGACGCTCGTCGGAGGTGCAAACGGTTCGGCAATCGCGTCGGAGTCACCGGCGCCTGCCAGAGAAAGCGCCGTGCTCTCGCTCATCGACCAGCCCGGAGGACCGGCGAAAGTCGCGCAGCAGCTGGCCGAGGCTCGCAGGCGCGATCCAGCTGCGGCATTGTTCCCCGAGGCGATCGTCAACATCATCGGCTACGAGCACTTGAAGGCGGGCGCGGTCGCGCACGCGATCCAGGTGTTCGAGCTCAACGTCTCAGCCTTTCCACGTTCGCCCAACGCGTATGACAGTCTGGCCGATGGGTACCTCGCAGCGGGAAAGAAGGACCTGGCGCGTGTCAACGCGCAGAAGGCGCTGGATCTTCTGCCGTCGGCCACGGATGTGCCTGCCGCATTCCGCGACCGTATCCGGGAGAGTGCTGAGCAGAAATTGAAGTGACGTTATGAATACGGGCACCAGAGGAGGCACGCATGCGTAGCGCAATGCTCTTCACGGCCGGTCTGCTCGTTGGGTTGGCGGCGCACGGGGTGATGGCGCAGAGTGCGAACAGTGGCGTCGTGATGATGAATCACGTCGGCATCAACGTTCCAAACGTCGCCGAGGCGGTGACCTACTACACCCAGAAGATGGGCTATCGCGAAGCGTTTCGCGCCAACGACGCGAACGGCCAGCCGCGGCTGGTCTACATGCAGATCAGCAAGAACACTTTCCTCGAGCTCAATCCCGCAAACGCGCAGCGGCCGGCCGGGTTCACCCATTACGGCCTCGTCGTCGACAACGCGAAAGAGGCGGTGGCACGGTTCAGGAAGAGCGGCTTGATGGTCACCGACACCAACGTCAGCGACACGAAAGCGATCATCGCGAACATCACCGATCCGTATATGGGCCGGATCGAGCTGGTCGAGATCACGCCGGAGTCGCTGCATCACAAAGCGATCGAGAGCTGGAAATGATCACTCGAGACATGTCGGTGCAATCTCTCCTGTCGCCAGTCGGTGCGATCCGGCTGACGCTTGTTGGTGCGATCGTGCTGACGCTTGCTGGTGCGTTGGTTCAGACGCAGCAGCGTGGAGGTACTGCTCAGACCGACAAGGTGCCGCCGGTGAACAGCGGTGCGAATCCCTATCGGGTGATTCGCGACTGGGCGCATCTTGATGTCGAGAAGAGAGAGTGGGGCGGCTCGAACGGCGTGGCCATCGATCACGACGGCAAATCGGTGTGGGCGACCGATCGTTGCTCGCCAGGCACGGCGCCAGGATGCCTCGGGACGAAAGCGAACCCGGTCCACCATTTCGATGAGTCGGGCAAGGAGATCCGAAGCTTCGGCGGTGGGATGTTCGTGTGGCCGCATGGCATCCATGTCGATCGCGACGGAAACGTGTGGGTGGCCGACTCGCGCGCGGCGAGCGTTGAGGAACTCAAGAAGTTCCCGGGTGAGGACAAGAAGGGAAGTGTGGTCGTCAAGTTCAGTCCCGAGGGCAAGGTTCTGATGACGATCGGCAAACCGGGCATGAGAGGCAACCCACCCGAGGCGCTGACCGATCCGACCGACGTCGTAACCGACCCGAGGAATGGCGATGTGTATGTCGCCGAGAGTCACACCAACGTCTCCGATCCCAACCTCGTCGCGCGCATCTCGGTGTTCGACACGAACGGGAAGTTCCTGAGAGTGATCGGCAAGACCGGCACAGGTCCGGGCGAGTTCCGCACGCCGCATGCGCTCGAGTTCGATTCACAGGGGCGTCTGGTTGTTGCCGATCGCCACAACCATCGCATTCAGATCCTGACGAAAGAGGGAAAGTTCGTGCGCGAGTACGACGACTTCGGCCGCATCAGCGGGCTGTCGATCGACAGGAACGACGTCATCTACACGGCTGACTCAGAATCGACTGAGGCCGTTCATCCAGGCTGGAAGCGAGGCGTCCGGATCGGAAGTCTGAAGGACGGCAAGGTGACGATCTTCATTCCGCCGCACGCGGTGCCGAACTCGTCAGATGGTGCAATGGGCGAGGGTATTGCGATCGACGCCGCGGGCAACATCTTCACTGCCGAGGCGCAACTCAGGGGCATAACGAAGTACAGCAGGCAGTGACACAGTCCTCGAAGGAAACGGAGAGTACGGAGGGAACGGATTAACAGGAGACACGGAGAAACGGAGGCCGGACGGTAAGCGGAACAAAGACAAGTCCGGTGGAGGCGGATTATTTTCGCAATGTAATTTCCGGATGAGTGCGCGCCTCACTGAGGCCGTGCTGAAGGATGTTCATATTACCGGCCGGACGGAATGAGGCCATGTACTCCCCACAATCAGCGCCGCCCTGGCTGACTCAGGCACTTGTGATTATGTCTCCGCCCGATCTCCGTGACTCCGTTTCTCCTGTTAATCCGTTTCCTCCGCCTCCTCCGTTTCCGTCCCTTCCTCTGGTAGGCTGGGAGTTAGTGCGGAGAGGGCGTGGACCAGACGGTGGTGACGAGCGCGACGTGCATCTATTGCGGCTGCCTGTGTGACGACATTGAATTGCGGACGGAATCGGATCGCATCGTCCGCGCCGCACACGCGTGCACACTGGGGCGTGCGTGGTTTCACGGACATGTCGAAGATGCGAACCGTCCGGCGGCGCTCGTCGACGGGCGCGCGGCCTCGACCGACGAGGCGATCGGCGCAGCCGCGGAGATTCTGGCTCGTGCCGACCTGCCTCTGGTCTACGGCCTGGCCAATTCCACGAGCGAATCTCAGCGTGCGGCCATCGAGCTGGCCGAAGCGATCGGCGGCGTCGTCGACAGCCACACGTCGCTCACGCACGGCCCGAGCAAGATTGCCGCGCAGCTGGTCGGCAAGGTCACCTGCACGCTCGGCGAAGTGAAGAATCGGGCGGACCTGTTGATCTACTGGGGAACCAACCCGGTCGAGACGCACCCGCGGCATTTGAGCCGATACACGCTCACGCCCACCGGGAAGTACGTGCCTGGCGGCCGATGCGATCGCACGATGCTCGTGGTCGATGTTCGGGAAACGCCGAGTGCGCGCGCCGCGGACCACTTTCTGCAGATTCGTCCGGGAACCGATTTCGAACTGCTCACCGTCCTTCGCGCGCTCGTCAACGAACGTCCGTTCGACGGCTCGCTCGTGGAGACATGCGGTCTGACGATCGGCGAGCTCACGGCACTGGTCGATCGGATGAAGCGCGCTCGCTTCGGCGTCAACTTCTACGGCACCGGCCTGACGCAGAGTCGTGGAAGACACATGAACGTCGCGGCGGTGCTGGCGCTGACGGCGTCGCTGAATGCGTTCACGAAGTTCGTGGCGATGCCGATGCGCGACTACGGCAACGAGGCTGGCGCTGATAACGTCTTGAGCTGGTTGGCCGGATACCCGTTTGGCGTCGATTTCACGCGCGGCTACCCGCGCTCGAATCCGGGTGAGTTCACGGCCGTCGATCTGCTCGCGCGGCGCGAGGCCGATGCGGCATTGATCGTGGGCGCCGACCCGTGGACCACCATGCCGCAGGCGGCAATCGATCACCTCGAACGTATTCCGCACGTCCGAATCGATCGGATCCGCCAGCGTCCCCGTCCGACGGCGCGGGTCCATTTCACGACCGC